>JAFPCM010000080.1 GCA_017390185.1 Muribaculaceae bacterium | reverse complement strand
TTTTTTGTTCTTTAGAGAGAACTGTGTTTTTGTCCATTTCTTCGTAGCTGTTGATTGCTTGAGAAACTACAGCAGCAACTGAACCTTTTTGTTTAGCGCAGAGTTCTTTTGCTTTTGCGAAGTCGTTGTTAGCGAGAGCAGCTTTGATGTTAGCAACGAATTTAGTGATGTCGCCTGTACCTTTAGCAGCGCTGAGAGCGATCCAACGTTCAACGCAAAGTACGATTACAGTCAAGAACAAGCATTGGAGAACGGGCACGATGATACCACCCATGAAGATTGTACCCCAGATGTCATGAGGATGAGCTTCTACATCAGTGAAGAACATTGAAGCACCAACGCCTTCGGGAATTTCGCCTTCGGGGAAGAAATGAGAGGGGCTACCAAACCAGAAGAGATAGAGACATGCTGTGCAGATGAAGCAAAGAAGAATCACGATTGACGCGTTCTTAATGCCAGGGGCATTTGTTTTTTTTGTTTTTGCCATTTTGATTTACTTTAAATGATTAATGTTATTAAAAAGTTAGTTAGTAAAATTGAAATTTCGCTACAAAATGTCGTTACACGAAAATAGCTTACGGTGTGGCACGCTGCTGTGTGTCAGGCCATAAGACATCTCAGAAAAAATCTTAATCGATTTAATCTCCATTTTCGGTATCGATTTAGTTAATGCTTTATTGGCATTTTATTCAAAATGCTTTTGCAAATGTATCACTATATTTTCATCTGACAAAATTTTGATGCTTAAAAATTGAGATTTATGCTTAAAAAAATGTTTTTTGCCAATAGCGGCAGAATCGCGTATTTATGACACTTTATCTAGGTTTTGCAATCTCGATTTGGCTGTTTTCTGGTGTCGGGGTAGGTGTGTTATTGTCAAGTTTTTACACTTGTGAAAAAAATAGTAACTTTGCAGTTGCTATGACAACCGAATTGTGTCTCGAGATTGCCGGTGTGTTAGTGGGCTTGCTTTATTTATATTATGAGTATAAAGCGAGTGCATTATTGTGGATAGCGGGTGTGATCATGCCTGCTCTCTCGCTCGTGGTCTATTACAATGCAGGCCTGTATGCCGACTTGGCTATCAATATATATTATATGTTTGCCGCAGTGTATGGGTGGATTGCATGGCACTTTTATAAAAAAGATGATAAACCGGCCGAAATGCCTGTATCCAAAATGCCGCGACCATTTTATGTGCCTGCAGCGTTGATTACTGTGGCGTTGACGGCGACTTTGTCGTTTGTGTTGGCAATCTTCACCGACAGCACAGTGCCTGTGTGGGACTCGTTTACGACAGCGTTGAGTGTTGTGGCTATGTGGATGCTTTCCCGCAAGTATGTTGAGCAATGGCTAGTGTGGGTGGTGGTAGATGTCGTTTCGGCGGGACTGTATATATATAAAGGAATTTATTTTTATGCCGCGCTCTATGCCCTCTATGCCGTTGTGGCTATATTCGGATATATTAATTGGAAGAAAATGATGCATGCCAATGATTGATATATACACATATTCTGATGTCGTTGTGCTGGGTAACGGTGATTACCCGACAGCGCAGTTGCCGCTGGATATTATTGGCAATCATAGGGTTATGGTGGCGTGTGACGGTGCTGCAAATGCCTATCTTGACACTCCGCGCCGATTTGATGTAATTGTCGGCGATGGCGACTCCGTGTCGCAATCGATAAGAAATGCCTATGTCGATAAAATCGTCATTGACCATGATCAAGAGACCAACGACCAGACCAAGGCTGTTAAGTATCTGTCGGAGAGAGGGCATGCCGATATCTCAATAGTTGGTGCAAGCGGTCGCCGTGAAGACCATCTGTTTGGCAACGTCAGCCTGCTTGTCGATTATTTGAAAAATGGCATCAATGCACGCATATATACCGACCACGGGGTGTTCATTCCGCTATGTGGCGATGCCGAGGTGGCGTGTCGTTGCGGCCAGCAGATGTCGATATTCAATTTCGGTTGTACTCGTCTGTCGGCCGAGGGTTTGCAATATGCCATACGCCCATTTGTGTCGATGTGGGAGGGCACGCTCAATCGTGTTGTGAAGGAAAAAGTGTCGTTCTCGGCCGATAGCTACTACATGATTTATATTGCATATTAATAGCTGACGCACGGCGTGAGGTATGTGGTCCTATATGGGGCGCATATTCATAAATGTGCTGATACAATTATGTATTATGGGTTAATTTTCGTAACTTTGCACCCTGATTTTTAACACAGTAAAAAAGATTGAATAATTTAAGATATGATTTCGGTAAGTAATTTAGGTATCCAATTTGGTAAAAGAGTCCTTTTTCAGGATGTAAATCTCAAGTTCACACCGGGTAACTGCTATGGTATTATCGGCGCAAACGGTGCGGGCAAGTCAACATTGATGCGAATTTTGAGCGACCAACTCTCGCCAACACACGGCACTGTAACTCAAGGCCCCGGCGAGCGTATGAGCGTATTGTCGCAGGACCACTTTGAGTTTGACGAATGCACAGTAATGCAAACAGTGTTGCGTGGACACTCAGTGTTGTGGGAGATTATGGAAGAAAAAGATGCTCTTTATGCTAAAGAGGATTTTTCGGATGCCGACGGCATCAGAGCATCGGAACTTGAAGAAAAGTTTGCCGAACTCGAAGGTTGGAATGCCGAGAGTGATGCTGCAGCATTGTTGAGCGGTCTGGGTATCAAGGAAAGCAAGCACTATATGCTCATGAAGGATATGAGTGCCAACGAAAAAGTGCGTGTGCTTTTGGCAAAAGCATTGTTTGGTAACCCCGACAACCTTCTTCTTGACGAACCTACCAATGACCTTGACCTCGAAACAGTGGCATGGCTCGAAGACTATCTCTCAAAATTTGAAAACACTGTGTTGGTAGTATCACACGACCGTCACTTCCTTGACTCGGTGTGTACCCACACTCTCGATATCGACTACAACAAAGTGCAGTTGTTTGCCGGCAACTACAGTTTCTGGTATGAATCAAGTCAGTTGGCATTGCGTCAGCAACAACAACAAAACAAGAAGGCTGAAGAAAAACGCAAAGAGTTGTTGGAGTTCATTCAGCGATTTAGCGCCAACGTGGCTAAGTCAAAACAGACTACAAGCCGCAAAAAGATGTTGGAAAAACTCAATGTCGAAGAAATTCAACCTTCATCACGCCGTTATCCCGGTATCATCTTCACTCCTTCACGTGAACCCGGTAACAAGATTCTCGAAGTTAAAGGCTTGTCGGCAAGTATTGACGGCACATTGCTTTTCAAAGATGTGAATTTCCAAATCGAGAAGGGCGATAAAGTGGCATTCCTCAGTCACGACCCTCGCGCAATGACTGCGTTGTTTGAAATCATCAACGGCAACCGCAAGGCTGACGAAGGTACATTTGAATGGGGTCAAACTATCACATCGGCATATTTGCCTCTTGACAACTCAGAATTCTTTAACACCGACCTCAACCTTGTTGACTGGTTGTGTCAATATAGTGCCGACTCAAGCGAAATCTATCTTAAAGGATTCCTTGGCAAAATGCTTTTCTCGGGCGAAGAAGTGCTCAAAAAAGCATCGGTGTTGTCGGGTGGTGAAAAAATGCGTTGTATGATTGCCCGCATGATGATGAAAGATGCTAATACACTTGTGCTTGACTCGCCTACAAACCACCTTGACTTGGAATCAATTCAGGCGTTCAACAACACATTGCAAGGTTTCAAGGGTAACATCTTGTTGTCATCGCATGACCACGAGTTTATTCAAACAGTTTGTAACCGCATCATTGAGCTTACACCTAATGGTATCATAGACAAGATGATGGATTATGACGATTACATCACTGATGAACGTGTGCTTGCTGCTCGTCAACGTCTTTATGCCGAATAATCAAACAATAACACTCAAAACATATAACAAAATGGTAAAACATATTGTAGCATTTAAATTGACAGGTACTGACGCAGAGCGTCGCGAAGTTGCCGAAAAGTTCAAAGCGGCTTTGTTGGCATTGCCCGAACAGATTGATGTATTGCGCTCAATGGAAGTTGGTATTAATGAAAATCCTGCCGAAACATGGGATTTGGTGTTGACTGCTGTAGTTGACACAATGGCCGATGTTGAGGTTTATGCAAAACACCCTGCGCATGTTGCTGCTGCCGGTTTGTTGGCAGGCCACAAAGGCGACCGTGCATGTGTTGACTATGTGATTGAATAGTACCTGACAGTTACTATAAAATAAAAGCGAGGGTCTAAATAGATCCTCGCTTTTGTTGTGTATAAGAGTGTGATTATTGAACTCTTGTCAACTTGAAACCGGCAGTGATACCGTCGTATGTGCCGAGCAAAGATGTGATACTTGAAATAGTTGAGTTGCCGACATAAGAACCTACTTTTTCGAGAATTGTAACAAGTTTGCTGATGTCATACATAATATTGAGAGAGTTGCCCGATTTGGTTACATAGGTTTTAACTGTGCCAATGTTGATTTGACCTGCAACAGTAAAGTTGAAAAGGATGTTGCCTTCTTCGTCTTTGGTAATGTTACCGCTTAAAGCGATTTTGTTGAAAGCCATAGTGAATGCACCTGCTTGGTCAATAGTGAGTTGCATTGATTGAAGACGCAAGTATTTGTAGTAGTTTTCGAGTTTTGCTTCAACTTGTGATGCTACAGCGGCACCACCTGCTTTTTTGAGGAGGTCATCGCTTTTGAATGCTACTGCGGGAGCTGCATATTTCCAAGTGCCTTCAAGGCTGCTGATTTCGATGTTGTCGGTAGAGATGAGATTTTCCACTACGCCACCGAGTGCGCCGAAGATGTTAGACAAGCCGTTGGCATTACTGTTGCTATTGTTGTTGCTATTGCCTTCGTCCGAAGAAGTGTTGTTGCTGCTTTGGCTGCTTGAGCCGGTGAGTTTGCCAAAAAGTCCTTGAAGAGTTGAACTTGAGCTTGTTTGTGCAAAAGCAGAGTTTGCGATGAATAAAGCTACGATAACTGTTGTGATTTTGTGTAAAAGTTTCATTTTGCGTAGTTTTTATTTATTGAGTTGTATTTATTCCTGTTTGTCGAGATTTTCCCACTGAGAATTGTTTGAACGATATTCGGGTACAATGAGTTTCATCTGAGCTACGAGTTGGGTGTTGTTGTCGCTTTCGGCCAATTCTTTGAGTAGGTCAACCGACTTGGATACCTCATCAAATTCGTAGGTTTGCACCTTGGCAATCATGATTTTTTTATGGTGGGTTGCGATAGTACGTTCTTTGTCGTTAAGCAATTCTTCGTAGAGCTTTTCGCCAGGGCGCAAACCAGTTTCCACAATTTTGATGTCTTGGTTGACTTTTAGCCCGGCTAATGAAATCATACGGCAAGCGAGATCATATATTTTGATAGGCTTGCCCATGTCAAAGATATAGATTTCTCCGCCATAGCCCATACAACCTGCTTCAAGAACGAGTGAACAAGCCTCGGGAATGGTCATGAAATAACGAATAATGTCTTTGTGGGTAACAGTGACGGGGCCTCCGGCTTCGATTTGTTTTTGGAAGCGGGGAATGACTGAGCCATTGCTTCCAAGAACATTGCCAAATCGGGTGGTAATGAATCGGGTGTGTCTTTGCGACAGTGCTTTTGCATTGTGGAAGTGTAATGATTGCACATATATCTCGGCAATGCGCTTTGATGCGCCCATAATGTTGGTGGGCTTAACCGCTTTGTCGGTTGAAATCATTACAAACTTGTCAACTTCATATTTGATTGATAGGTCGGCAATGTTTTTTGTGCCTATTACATTGGTGAGAATCGCTTCAGATGGGTTGTTCTCCATCATTGGCACATGCTTGTAGGCTGCTGCATGGAAAACAAATTGCGGACGGAATGTCTTGAATACATATTCCATGCGTGGCAAGTTTTTGATGTCGCCTATGAAAAGATGAGTCTTGGCGTTGGGGAATCGCTCTTCAAGCTCGAGGTGTATATCGTGCATTGGCGTTTCGGCTTGGTCAACCAATACGATTTCTTTTGCACCAAGAGCTGCAATCTGAAAAACGATTTCACGACCGATAGAGCCGGCAGCACCAGTGATGAGTACAACCGAATCTTTTATCTGTTGAACAATGTGGGGGTTGTTGGTGTGAATGGTGTCGCGGCCAAGAAGGTCCTCGATGTTGATGTCGCGAACATATCGCGAGAGCATTGTGGGCAGCGTATCGTTGGTTGGTGCGACTTCAAATTCTTCAAACTGATTGAGCATCAAGAGTTTTATGCCGTTTGAAAGGAATGAGTCGGCAAATTCGCTACGCATTAAGTCAATCTGTGTTGACATGAACAGCAACGTGTCGCAATGATATTTTTCGAAGATTGACTTTGTGCTGTTGGCATCAAATTGAATGATGGGAATGCCGTTGAGCGTCGAGTCGTAGTGCTTGTCAGACTTGTTGAGGATTGCCACTGGTTCAAAACGGCCTTCGGTTTCATTTTTCAGCGCGCTTGCAAATACAAACGAGTTGATAGATGTGCCGAGCACAATGACGGGTTTGCGGTTTCCTGCGGCGCCTGTGATGAGTGTGTAGATGTACTTCATCAATAGGCGCATAGACATCATCAGCGAGAACGATACGCCGGCAATGATGCATATATTCCAAATACTCATATTGCGGCTGCCATAAATGCTTTCAAATATCAGACACCCGATAATCAGCGTGCTTGACGACAGAGATACAAGCATCGCCAATCGATACATGTCTTCGATGGCTGATAATCGAATGATGTATTGGTAGCTTTTGAGTATGAGGCTGAAAATGAGATATGTAAGGGTGATGACACCTGCTTGAAAAGTGATGTCTGAGAAGGGTAGGCCTTGACCATTGAGCAAAAATGTCGCATTGCAACAGAACGCTACAATGAGGGTGTCGGCGATTAGCACCATCCAACGTGGAGCCGGAGTGACCAAGATAGCCTTGATGAAGCTTAGGTGTGCAAGTCGTGCCAGGTATTTTTTGCCCATAGAATATAATGCTCATTATAATAATGATGCAAATGTAGGCTTTTATTTTCTAACTGACAACTGATTTTTGAGGAATGTCTAAAAAATGTTGTGCGTTGCTACATGGGCATTTTGACGGTATGGTGCATTTTTAATATTGGTGATTAGTGATATGCAAAAAAAATGGAGTAACTTTGCAAAGTTTGTGTCAAATATAAATTTGGCAGATTGGTAACGAAGAAAAATATAAATTACATAAAATTAAAAAAGATGAAAAAAATCATTTATTCGCTTTTTTCGCTCTGTGCCACGATGGCCCTGGTGTCGTGTGACGAGGAGTGGAATGCCGAAGAATTGATGAAATCGGAAAACGGACTGCTGTCGGTTTCGCAATTGTGTGTCGACGGAGTTGAAAATGCCGATGTCAGTTCTTATGTAGTGGAAATCAGCAATGCTGATGGCCAATCAATGGGTCAATGGACAGGTGCCGATTTCCCGTTAGATGTCGAACTCGAAGCTGGTGCTTATGTCCTTTCAGCAACTTCAAGCGAGTCGGAAGAACCAACGTGGGAACAGGCTTTTTATGCCGGTACCAAAGCGTTTAAAATTGAAGAAGGCAAGCGTCATGTGATTGATTGCGTTGACTGCTCGGTTGCATCGGTTAGCGTGACTGTTGCTTATGACGAAGAAGTGGCTGGCCTTGTCGATGACAACGCTGTCGTTGAAATGAGCATTGCCGGTAAACAACTCGAATTTGCCAAAAACGAGCCTCGTGTTGCACATTTCTATTTAGTAGACGGCGCATCTACTGCGGTGGCAAAATTTGAAGGTGTGGTTAAGGGCGACTCTGTTGTTTGTCGCAAAGTGTTTACCGACCTCGTAGCCGGCGACTCTCTTAATCTCGTGTTTAGTGTTAAGGATTTGGTGAATAAGAAAGACCCTAACGACCCCGGAGCACCCAAAGCTACAAGTAGCACACTCAACCTTGAAGGTGTGAATGTTATTACCGAAGACCTTCAAGCAAAAGTTGATATTTCGGCAGAGTATGGTATTAGAAATCTTTATGTTGAGATTTTCTCGGAACAGTTAAATAAAACAATGTTGCAAGAGATTGGTCTGGACTCATCGTTTGACTTGGCTAATCCCGGAGCAATGGCTGATGCGCTCACTGAACTCGGTTTCCCTGTAGGTGATGCCGTAGTAGACAAAACCCAGTTAGAGTTTGATATCACAGAATTCATGCCCTTGCTTGCAAAGTTCCCTGGTCAACATCGTTTTGTGTTGACAGTGATTGACAACGAAGATTTGTCAACAGTTGTCACATTAGCATTTGAGGCTACTGAAATTGTTGTAGGTGAAGCTCCTGTTATCACAAGCACAACCCTTAACCTCAACGGTGTGAATGTTATTACCGAAGATATTCAAGCAAAAGTTGATATTGCAGCCGAAAACGGTATTGCAAATCTTCATGTCAAGATTATCTCTGAAAAGTTGACAAAAGAGATGTTGCAAGATGTTGGTCTCGATTCTGAATTTGACTTGGCTAACCCCGGCGCCTTGGCAGAAGCTCTTGTCGGCCTCGGTTTCCCCATAGGTGATGCGGTATCTGGCAAAACAGAGTTGCCGTTTGATATCACCGATTTTATGCCTATGCTTGCCTTATTCCCAGGTCAGCATAACTTTGAATTGACAGTGGTTGATGCCGCAGGCTTGTCGACAACAGAAACATTGCAGTTTAAAGTTGTTGCCGAAGAAGTTGTTGGTGCAGCTCCTGTTATCACAAGCACAACCCTTGACCTCAACGGTGTGAATGTTATTACCGAAGATATTCAAGCAAAAGTTGATATTGCAGCCGAAAACGGTATCGCAAATCTTCATGTCAAGATTATCTCTGAAATGTTGACAAAAGAGATGTTGCAAGATGTTGGTCTCGACTCTGAATTTGACTTGGCTAACCCCGGCGCCTTGGCAGAAGCTCTTGCCAGTCTCGGTTTCCCCGTAGGTGATGCGGTATCTGGCAAAACAGAGTTGCCGTTTGATATCACCGATTTTATGCCTATGCTTGCCATGTTCCCTGGTCAGCACGACTTTGAATTGACCGTGGTTGATGCCGCAGACTTGTCGACAACTAAAACATTAAAATTCCAATCAATAACAGAGTAGTTAAGATATGAAAAATATATTCAAAACTATATTGGTGGCGGCTACACTTGTGGCGTCGTTGCCAATGATGGCCCAAGAACAAGATGCGCAGCCATTTAAACGCGGTCTTGAACTTGTGAATTTTGTTCCGAAAGGACAATGGATTACCGGTGCAAGCATCGGCTATTCGCAATCAGAACAAGACAATTACCAATTTTTTGTGGTAGAAAATTTGTCGGGAGATAGTTATTCGTTCAAAGTTAGCCCCATGCTTATGTATGCGTTTCAAGATGATATGGCAGTTGGCGCAAGATTGGGCTATGCTCGCACAATGAACCGTCTTGAAGAGGGTAGTGTATCAATCAATGAAGATACAAATTTTGGCGTTGATAACTTGTATAGTCTCAGCCACAACTATTCGGCAACAGCGGCTTTTCGCAACTATATCAGCATGGGCACAAGCCGTCGCTTTGCATTCTTTAATGAGGTGCAACTTACTGTTGGCGGTGGCGAATCAAAACTTTGCAACGGCAGCGGCCAACAGTTGACAGGTACATTTGAGCGCAATTACAACGTCAATTTGGGCGTCGCTCCTGGAGTGGTAATGTTCCTCAACAACTTTACTGCGCTTGAAGTAAATGTAGGAGTGCTCGGTATCGGTTATTCTGAAACAAAGTCGACAACCGACCAAATCTATGTGTCAAGACGCGATTCACGTTCGGCAAGTCTTAACCTTAATTTATTCTCACTTTCATTTGGTGTCGCATTTTATTTATAGTCAGTTATGAAAACATTAAAGATTACATTCATATTGTTGATGCTGTCGGTAACAATGTCGGCATTTGCATCAGACCCCAAAGTGATTGTGGGTGACGAAGTGGTTAGTTCGGTTATTCCCGACAAGAAATATGGCCGTTTTGACCGCGGCATGAAAAACTATTTGTTTATGCCCAAAGGCGATTGGCAGGTGGGCTTAAACGCATCGTTTGCCGAGTTTGATGCAAGCGATATTCAAATGTTGTCGCTCATCAATGACCTCGATTTTAATGTGCGAGTTTATTCAATCAAGCCCTCTGCATCATATTTCTTCGCAAACAACCAATCGATTGGTGTTCGTCTCAATTATACACAGGCCGACCTTAACATGGGTAGTCTTTCGGCCGGAACCGATGATATGTCTATCAACCTGAAAGATTTGGGCTATGGCAGCAAGTCATACTCTGGTTCGGTGTTTTATCGCAAGTATATCGGACTTGATGCAGCCAAACGCTTTGCTGTGTTTGGTGAAGCGGCTCTGAATGTAGGAGGTAGCGAGTCGTTGTATGAAAATGACGGTCAGGCAACAACTACAAATGTGTTTGAATCAAGTATCAGCCTCACCCCCGGTGTATGTGTCTTTATCATTGATAATGTTAATTTCAATGTGGCGTTTGACATCTTTAAGTTATATATGAAAGATGCCAAGCAGACTGGCGCAAACCAAGGATCACGATTCTCGGCAGGTGTTGACTATCGACTTAACTTGATGAGCATTAGTTTGGGTATCGGAGTAACTATCTAAAAATGAAGATGAATATGAAAAAGAACATCAAATATATAATCTTGAGTCTTGTGGCGGCAATGTCGGTTGCAATGACAAGTTGTATAGAAAATGACATTCCTTATGCTCGCATTCAGGCAAATATCTTGTCTTTGAATGCCGATGGTCTTAAACAGCCAGCTGTTATTGACTCGGTAAATTGCCGCGTGATATTGACTCTTGATGAAAATGTGGATATTCACAACGTAAATATCACAGAGTTTAAGATTACAGCAGGCGCATCAATTCTTGGCGAACAACAGTTGCCTGGTGTTGTTGATTTGAGCAATCCTTATAGAGTGACTTTGCGATTGTATCAAGACTATGTGTGGACAATTAATGCAGTTCAAAACATTGAACGCAATTTTGTTGTGGCAAATCAAGTTGGTGCAACATCTATAGATGTACCAGCAAAAAGGGTAGTAGCACATGTTGCTGCTGGTAGTGATATGTCAGCAATTGAAGTGAAGTCAATCAAATTGGGCAGTGAAACAGCTGTTTATACACCCGACTTGTCGGGCCAAGTTGTTGACTTTACCGAGCCTGTGACAGTTGATGTTACCGAATATGGCCGCACACAACAATGGACAATATATGTGCTTGTGGCCGAGCAAACTGTGGCTCTTGACCGTGTAGATGCATGGACAAAGGTCGCATGGCTTTATGGTTCGGCTGAAGCCGGCAAGGAAACCGGTTTTGAGTATCGTTTGGCATCAAGTGACGAATGGTTGTCGGTTCCTCAATCGTGGGTTACAGTTGAAGGTGGTAGCTTTGTTGGCCGCTTGATTCACCTCGAACCCAATGCCGATTATGTCGCTCGCGCATATTCTGACGGCAAATATAGCCCGGAAGTTCAGTTTACAACAGGCAGCGAGGCGATGATTCCCAATGCCTCATTTGACGATTGGTATCAAGACGGCAAAGTGTGGAATCCTTGGTCGGCTGATGGACAGTCGTTCTGGGATACCGGAAACAAAGGTGCTGCTACGCTCGGACAAAGCAATAGTGTGCCCACAGATGAGGTGCCCACCGGATTGAGCGGAAAAGCAGCACGTTTGGAAACCAAGTTTATCGGTATCGCATCTCTTGGTAAGTTGGCGGCAGGTAACCTCTTTACGGGCCAATACTATAAAACCGACGGTACAAACGGTATTCTCAAATTTGGTCGTGAATTTACCGAACGCCCCACAAAACTCACAGGTTACATGAAGTATAATTGTGCAACTATCAGCCATTCAAACGACGAATACGCTCATTTGAAAGGTCGCCCCGACACTGCTACGGTGTATATGATTTTGGCTGATTGGACCGAGCCATTCGAAATTCGCACTAACCCCAAAAACCGTCAGTTGATTGATCTCAATTCGCCCGAAATTATTGCTTATGGCGCATTGCAATGGGGTGAAACAGTCTCGGAATACACTCCGTTTGAAATTAATCTTGAATATCGTGCAACCGACCGACGTCCTCGCTACGCAGTTATTGTGTCGTCGGCAAGTAAGTATGGCGATTTCTTCACCGGCGGTGAAGGTAGTGTGCTTTATGTCGATGATTTCAAGTTGCATTATGACTACGAATAACAAGAGATTTATCTGAAAAGAAGATAAGACTGCCCATTTAAGGCGGTCTTATTTTCTTTTATATCGCATAAAACAGTAATTTTGCAGAAAAATTACACACATAAAATATTAATATAGCAATTAAAGTGATGACTAAATTGATGAAGTGGTTGTTTGTGGCTATGATTATGGCCTTTGTGATGCCTGCAACGGCAGCGACTTTTGTCGGCGACCGCAATGATTTTCGTGATGAAACAATTTATTTTGTGATGACAACCCGTTTTTATGACGGCGATGCAAGCAACAACACACAATGTTGGGAAAACCAAGAGCGAAATCAAGGAGACCCTGCATGGCGTGGCGATTTTAAAGGACTCATAGAGAAACTTGATTATATCAAGGCGTTGGGCTTTACGACAGTGTGGATAACTCCTGTGGTAGAAAACGGATCGGGATATGACTATCACGGTTATCATGCCCTCAATTTTAGCCGCGTTGACAAGCGATATGAGAGCGAAGATGTGTCGTTTCAGTCGCTTATTGATGCAGCACATGATCGCGGCATGAAAATTGTACTTGACATTGTGCTTAATCACACAGGAAACTTTGGCGAGGAAAATTTGTGCAAACTATTCACTCGCGACTGGACAAAAAATCAGTCGATGATTGACGAGTGTATGATACCGCTTACCCAATCTATTGGCGGCAAACTCCCCGACAACTATGGTGCGCTTGGTGCAGGCGAGCAATATAGTGCCCGCTTGGCGAGAATGAAGAATAGTGACGGCCAAAACCACGATGTTAACAACTATTGGCATCACGTGGGAAATAATTGGGGATGGGACGATCCTTCGCGCTGGTGGAGCCAAATTGCCGGCGACTGCGTGGACTTGAATACCGAAAATCCCTATGTTACAGAATATTTGGTCGATTGTTATGGCCAATTTATCAAAATGGGCGTTGACGGCTTTCGCATCGACACATCGGGACACATTTCGCGACTTACATTTAACAAGGCCTTTATCCCGCAGTTTAACGAATTGGCCGAGCAATATAAAGACAAACGCAATGGCGGACCATTTTTTATGTATGGCGAGGTGTGTTCGCGCGACCGCAATGTAACTTATCGTAATCACGAAAACTGTTCACCCTATTTTTATACTTGGAAAGAATCGGCTGATTATGAATGGAGCTACGATGCCGACTCGTGGAACGGAATTGTGGTAAAAGAAGGCGATTTTGGCACTCATGTTAATGCGACATCGGTTCAAGCCCAGGGGCAAGATTATCTTGACGACAATGGAATGCCAACATCAACCAACGCATTTCTCAATGGTAATGAATATCACACTCCCGATTATAGCCGATATTCGGGTTTGAGTGTTATTGACTTCCCCATGCATTGGAATTTTGCCGATGCATCAGATGCATGGAGAGTAAAAGACGGAGATAAATTATATAACGATGCCACCTATAACGTGGTTTATGTTGATTCTCATGACTATGCTCCCGATGGAGCTCCCGAAAGCCAACGCTTTGCCAAGTCGCAAGATGTGTGGGCCGAAAATTTGTCGCTGATGTTTACTTTCCGCGGTATTCCGTGCTTATACTACGGCTCTGAAATTGAGTTCCGAAAGGGATATGTTATTGATAACGGGCCTCAAATTGCGTTGCGTGAAACGGGTCGAGCCTATTTTGGCGGATACATCAAGGGCGATGTTGACGTAACTGATTTTGCTCAATACAGTAATGCACAAGGCAATATTGCCGCAACATTGTCTCATCCATTGGCCATGCACATTCAGCGACTAAACCTCATTCGCGCTGCAGTGCCCGCGCTTCGCAAAGGTCAATATAGCACGAGCGGCTGTAGCGGAAATTTCGCGTTCAAGCGTCGTTATACCGACTCGTCAACCGACTCTTATGTGTTGGTGACTATTAGCGGCTCTGCCTCATTCTCGGGAGTGCCAAACGGAATATATGTCGACTGCATTACAGGTGATAGCCAAAATGTGACAAACGGCACATTGTCGGCATCATGTTCAGGGAAAGGTAATATGCGTGTTTATGTGTTGAGCACCGACAAAACTCCAGCCCCTGGAAAGGTGGGTGTTGACGGCAAATATCTTTATACAACATCGTCAGTCAACAAGTCGCAACTCGCCTATGACGGTACGCAAGAAGAAGATTCTGAAAACAATGGCGGTGGCACACCCGGAACTCAAGAGCCCGAGGTTGTGACACCTCCTACAATGGAAGAGGGCGAGCAGGCTGTATTCTTTGAAAATTCGGCATCGTGGGGCGGAAAAATTCGCGCATGGGTGTGGAACGATAAAGCCAATTTCACTGGCGGCGTGTGGCCCGGCGAGGTGTGTGCCTATTTGGGCAATAATGTGTGGAAATGGACCTATTCGGGTAGTGATGTGATAACAAACGGAGGTGTTGTGTTTAGTAATGGCAGCGGTACGCAAACCAATGACTTTGTGTGGGTTAATGGTGGCTATTACAATGCCGACGGATATGTCAAGACAATTGAGGGCGGATTGGTAACTGATGAGCCAACCGAAAAGCCCGAGGAACCCGAAGAACCGGCCGATGCTTATGTGGCTTATTTTGACAATGCCAAAGCCGGTTGGCCGTCGGTTTATGCTTATGCTTGGGACAAAGGAAACAATGACAAGGAAATATTCGGCAGATGGCCAGGAACAAAAATTGACAAAGATAGCCTGACCGGATATTACAAGGCATTCACAACTACAACAATGACAACGCCCATGATTATCTTCACAAACGGCTCGGGTGTGCAGACCGCCGATTTGTCGTGGGTGAATAATGGTATTTATGACACCACTGGATACATCGGCATTGTTGGTGTTGACGGTGTTGAGGCGACGGATTCTGCAACAGAAATCGCTCGTTATGATATCTATGGCCGCAAGTTAAATGCACCAACTGCAGGTATAAACATTGTGCGATACAGCAACGGCACAGTCCGCAAAGTATTTGTTGCCGATAGGTAAGCCAAACGATTGAAATATCAATAATATCAAAATGTCGCTCAGAAATTGGGCGACATTTTGTGTTATTAGGTGTGGTGAGAGAGTTAACAGATGTTATTATTTTGACTGATTATAAATAAAACTTGAGCATAATTTTAGAGATACACAATAAATTGCGATATTTGCAGTCTTGAAAATTATAGGTAGCATATAGATGAAACTGTCAGAACTCAAAACAGGCGAAACGGCCATCATTGTCAAGATATTGGGCCATGGAGCTTTTCGCAAGCGCGTGATTGAGATGGGCTTTGTCAAAGGTCGCTCGATTACAGCCGTTTTGAGTGCGCCTTTGCGTGACCCCATCAAGTATAGCCTCATGGGCTATGAAGTGTCGTTGCGACGCAGCGAGGCGCGATTGATTGAGGTGCTACCTGTGAAAGATGCTGATAAATTGCCTGATATGACTCACCTCAATGTTGTTAATGACGGTGATGAGGTTGCACGAGAATATACAGGCCAAAGTCACACCATTAACATTGCTCTCATCGGTAATCCCAACTGTGGCAAGACTACATTGTTTAACATAGCGTCGGGTGCGCATGAACATGTGGGCAATTATAGCGGTGTTACTGTTGCGGCAAAACAGGGCAGTTTCAGTTATGGCGGCTATGATTTCAATATCGTGGACTTGCCGGGCACATATTCGCTGTCGGCCTATTCTCCCGAAGAATTGTATGTGCGCCGTTATCTGAAAGAAGAAATGCCCGATGTGATTGTGAATGTGGTAGTTGCATCAAATCTTGAACGAAATCTCTATCTCACTACCGAACTCATCGACATGGACCGCAGTATGGTCATTGCGCTCAACATGTATGACGAGTTTCTTGCCACAGGTGCGAAACTCGATACCGAAACCCTGGGTAATATGATTGGCGTGCCGGTCGTTCCCACAGTATTCCGCACGGGTGAGGGCGTAGATGCGCTTTTTGACCGCATCATAGATGTGTATGAAGGTCGAGACCGCTCGGTGCGACATGTGCATGTAAGCCTCGGAAATGACATTGAGGAAGGGGTGCGCGTGATTAAAGACCAACTGAAAAAAGACAATACCGTTGAGCAGCATTTTTCTCCTCGATATTTGGCAATCAAGATGCTTGAAGGCGACCGCGAGGTGGAAAGTCTGCTGTCGGAATTGCCCAATTATGCACAACTTAAAACGATGCGCGACAATGAAGTGAAACGCATTGAGCGATTGCGCGACGAGGACATTACGTCGTCCATTGCCAATGAGAAATATGGCTACATTGCTGGCGCGTTGGCCGAAACGCTCACCGAGGGCGAAAAAGAATCGGCAACCACAACACGCATCATTGATGCATTTGTGACAAGCAAACTGTTTGGTTTTCCCATATTCATGCTCATAATGTTGTTTATCTTTTGGGCAACATTTGCGGTGGGCAGTTATCCCATGAGTTGGATTGATTGGGGTGTTGATGCCCTTGGCTCATGGCTTAACGGCATGATGGCCGACGGTCCGTTGAAATCGTTGTTGGTTGAAGGTATAATAGGCGGTGTTGGCGGAGTGATAGTTTTCTTGCCCAATATTCTCATCTTGTATTTCTTTATCTCGTTTATGGAAGATTCGGGCTATATGGCGCGTGCTGCATTCATTATGGACCGACTGATGCATAAACTTGGGTTGCATGGCAAGTCATTTATTCCGTTGGTAATGGGTTTTGGCTGCAATGTGCCGGCAATTCTTGCTTCGCGTGCGATAGAGAGCAAAAGCAGCCGCTTGATAACTATATTGATAAATCCGTTTATGTCGTGCTCGGCACGATTGCCCATATATCTGTTGTTGGCAGGAATGTTCTTTGGACAATATGCCACACTGGTGCTTTTTATGCTCTATGCTTTGGGTATAGTGGTGGCCGTGTTGACAGCCCGATTGTTGCGCAAGGTATATTTCAAAGCCGATGAAACTCCGTTTGTAATGGAGTTGCCGCCATATCGTGTGCCGACGCTCAAATCGTCATTGAGCCATATGTGGGACCGTGGTGTGCAGTATTTGCGCAAAATGGGCGGACTGATACTCGTGGCAAGTCTTGTGGTGTGGGCGCTAAACTATTTCCCACATCATGATGTGACTCCCGAAACAGCCGAAACCATTGCCGTCACTACAAGCGAAATAAATCCCGCAACCGACTCGTTCCTCGAAATGATAGGTAAGTTTGTTAATCCCATTATGGAACCTTTAGGCTTCCATTGGCGTGCTACGGTTGCCATTGTTGCCGGCATTCCGGCCAAAGAGATTGTGGTGTCAACGCTTGGGGTTGTTAACGGTGCGAGCGGGTTTACATTTGCATCGGCATTGAGCTTTATGGTGTTTGTGTTGCTCTACTGTCCGTGTATAGCAAGCGTGGCTGCTATTGTAAAAGAAACAGGCAAATTGAAATACGGCGCATTTTCGGTTATTTATAACACGCTTGTGGCATGGATTGCCGCCTTTATTGTTTACACCATAGCCTCGCTATTCCTTTGATTTTATTATTCCAACTCGACGATTGTGATGCCGGCTCCGCCAAATTGCACATGCTCGTCGCGATAACTCTTCACACCGTTAACTGTGTCGAGGTAGTTGCGCAAGTATTGACGTAATGCTCCTGTTCCAGTGCCGTGGAGAATGCGCACTTGCTTGCTGCTAAACTGAATGGCATCGTCGATAAAATAGGTGATGGCTTGCACGGCCTCATCAACGCGCATTCCGCGCACATCGATTTCTTGTTTAAAATTGAGCTGGCGTTCGCGCATGCTGTCAGAGGTCTTTGTGCTGACAAATGATGTTGCTTGCGATGCCGGTTTGGGCTGAGCCGTAGTAACTTGCAGACGGCTGATTTTGACTTGCGTTTTGAGCATGCCGAAAGCCACGGTGGCATTTTTGCCCGATATTTCAAGCACCTTGCCCACAGTTCCTTGTCCGTCGAGCTTCACATTGTCGCCCACAGCAATCTCTTTTTCGGGCTTTGAGACCGATTTTTGTGGCGTTTTTTTCCCTTTTGGCGCTTTACGCAATAACGGGTGGTCGTTGTCGTTGCCTGTGCCTTTGAGTTGCTCTTTTTCTTCTTGCAAACGGCGGCGAGCTTCAAGAGTTTTTTCTTTGTCGGCTTGTGCTCGGCGAATGTCGTGGATGGTGCGCTCAATGGTGGCATTACTGCTGTCGAGAATGCGTTTGGCCTCGTTTTTGGCCTCGCTCAAAATTTCGCGACGCTTTTCGCGCAATGTTGTAGCATCTTCTTCATATTGCTCGATGATTTGTTCGAGTTTCTTCTCTTTTTGGCGAATTGCCGTGCGCTTGTTTTCCCAATAACGTTTGTCGCGAGTGATGTCGAGCAGATATTTGTCAAGGTTGATATAATCGCTGCCCACGATTTCCTCGGCATCGGCAATAATGTGTGCCGGCAAGCCTGTTTTGCGCGCTATTTCGATGGCAAACGAACTGCCCGGATTGCCTATTGACAGACGGAACATGGGTTGCATGAGGTGGCGGTCATAGAGCATAGAGCCGTTGATGAGCCCGGGGGTGTCCTCGGCAAAATGTTTGAGGTTTTGATAGTGGGTGGTAACCACGCCCCACATGCGGTTCTCGTTGAATTGGCGCAAGATGGCTTGTGCAATGGCACCACCGATTTGAGGCTCAGTGCCGCCGCCAAACTCGTCAATTAATATGAGAGTTTTGTCTTTGCCGTTGGCAAGACAGTATTTCATGTTGCGCAAATGTGAGCTATATGTACTCAAATCGTCCTCGATTGATTGGTCGTCGCCGATGTCAACAAAGATGTCGCTGAAAATACCCATGTGAGAATTCTCATATAATGGCGGAAGCAGACCGCATTGTGTCATGTATTGCACAATACCCACTGTTTTCAGACACACCGATTTGCCGCCGGCATTAGGTCCTGAAATCACCAAGATGCGATTTTCTTTTGTGAGCGTTATGTCGAGAGGCACAATCTGCTTGCCTTGTCGTTGCAGCGATAGCAACAAAATGGGGTGGCAAGCATGATACCACTCCATTTCGGTGTCGTTGTGCAATGTCGGCATTGTGGCGCCTATTTCGTGGGCAAACTTGGCTTTGGCATGAATAAAGTCAAATTCGCCTAATATGGTGTAGCTTAAAAGCATGTCGTCGACATGTGGACGCATTTCGTCGGCAACAGTTATGAGGATGCGGGTGATTTCGCGTTTCTCCTCCATTTGCAGTTCGCGAATGCGGTTGTTCGCTTCGACTATTTCGGCGGGCTCGATATAGATTGTTTTACCCGATGCTGATTCGTCGTGAACGATACCATTGATTTTGCGTTTGTGCATCGGTGCCACAGGAATAACCAATCGGCCGTCGCGCATCGACGGGGTGGTGTCGGCTTCAAGGTAGCCCGATTGAGTGGCGCGCGAAATTACACGGCGCATAATTGAGTTGATCGTTCCCGATGTTGCCGCCAATGATGTGCGAATTTCGGCCAAAGCGGGAGAGGCATTGTCTTTGACATTGCCAAAGCGGTCGATTATGCGGTCGATGGTGGCTGTGATGAGTGGGAATGGCGAAAGTTTTAGTGCGATGTCGTCAAGCACGGGGTAGGGGGTTGATCCGTCAACGCGTCGGCGAGAGAAAAACGACGATATTTCGATGATTGCGCCCAATGATTGGCGCACTTTGAGCAAATCTGTTGCCGGAATAAATGTGCCAGGCACACGAATAGCCTTCAACTGGCTGGTCATGTCGTGAATATTGCCTAATGGCAACGCTTCCTCACCATTGATGATTGCAAGCATTTCGGCGGTTGACAATAGCAGTCGGTTGACATAGTTGTATTGAGATGAAAACTTCATTTGAACGCAATATTCCGCGCCCAAAGTAGAGATGCATCGTGCTTTGACCATTTCGCGCACAGCCGCAAATCCTATCTTCTGTTCAAAACTTTCGGGATAAATCATAAAACAAAGTTACTAAAAATGTCGCAAACTTACAAGATGGCTACGTAAAAGCCGATGTTAGTTTGCGACCAGAAAGCGCCAGCAAGTACACGTCTGCGAGACTCAACGTAGCTAAGGGCATAGCTCCAGAGGAGTTGGGTATAAACTATGTGCCAACAAGTATATAATTCCCATAAATTATGTCCCCTTCCCAATTTTAGGGATGTATCAGAAGTGACGAGGCATGCAACAAAGTTATAGTTCTCTAAAAATATTGTTATGTGAGAAATAATTACTATATTTGCAGTGCGGTGGGTAGACCAGAGATGGAGCCTGCCGTTCCTTTTTATAATTCTGCAACATGAACGATTTCCTCGTTATGTATGCAGATTATTTTTTTTGAATTTAAGGAATTGCCCGTCTTCGGTAAAAAGTGATGTGGTGCTTTTTATGGAAGCTACGAAACAGTTGTCGAAAATCTTTGATAGTTGCACCTCAAGACTAAAAAACTTGTAGAGGCACACCTTCTGAGTGAAGACAATGAAAAAGACGGATTTGAGAAAGGTTGTGCCTTGATAAGGTCAAACCTGATGATAGATCCCTGCTCGGGTAGCGAGGAAGATTGGGCGTCATGGTATGCACAAGCCTTGTGGCTCGAGCAG
>JAFPCM010000079.1 GCA_017390185.1 Muribaculaceae bacterium | reverse complement strand
GGAATATCTCTTGCATTGTTCCTGCGCTGCCAGGCGAGTATATCACGCCGCCTTTGGCAATGGTGAGCAGATGGTCTTCGCGTAATGCATTGTCAAAGTATTTGGCAATGTGTGTGGCAAACGGGGTTGCAGGCTCATGACCGTAAAGCCATGTGGGTATGCCAAGGCTAACATATTCCTTTTGGGGATATCGGCTCATGACTTCAAAAGCCGATTTTAACCACATCGGACTGTCAAATGATTTGCTCACTTGCAGTGTTGCAAGGGCTTGTTCTACCTCACTAATGTTGCGACCGGCCATCCATGCGCCCACATGAGCCGCTTCCATTGCGCCCGGACCTCCTCCGCTGACAATGATTTTGCCGCGTTCGGTCAGTGCCTTGGCGATATAAACAACGTCGCGATAATGCTTGTCGCTGCGCAGCAGTGCATGTCCGCCCATAACGGCCACGATGTCCTCTTCGCGATAGTTCTCGAGAAAATCGTGCATGGCATCGCTCATTGAGTGGTCGTGCAAAGTTCGTGCAAGCGTTTCGTTGATGTCGTTGGCACGTTTGCCAGTTGCGAGAAAGTGTTTGTACACTTTACTGTCATAGCACAAATCAATTGACGATTCGTCGTCGGGGTTATATGCATCATAGAGAGAGGCCGCGTTGTAGAGACTTGAACGGAATGTTTGGTATGGCACATTCATCGCTGACAGAATGGCGTTGCTGTTATCAAGGCGTGAAAGCATGAACGAGGGTAATTTGCACCCGATAAACAGGCAGTCGGTAAAGTCCACAAAATACCATTCAGATAAGACTTGGCTGAAGTCAATAGACTGAAAAGCGCAAAGCCTGATTTTATTGCTGTCTTTGATGAGGTCTCGCGCTTGTTCAATAGTTTCTATTTCGGTGTAATAACGCATTCAAAGAGTTGCTTAGATTGCTATTTGTGAATTTTTGAGTTTGTGCATTTCTTTGGGAACCGAGGCTTTTATCTCATCGATGACCATGTTGAGAATGGTGTGGCGAACATAGTTGCGGTTGGTGGCAATGATGAGGTGTCGCGTGGGAGTGGGAATAGCAAACGGTTTTACAAGTTTCTTGTGACAATCGCCCATCTGCATTACGGCAAGCTCGGGAATGAATGTGACGCCTTTGCCGCTCTCAACCATGCGCATAAATGTTTCCATACTGCCGAGATTGTAGGCAAGTTTGCTCGATTGGGCATTTTTGAGCTGGCAGAATTTTACGATTTGGTCGCGGAAACAGTGACCTTCATCGAGCAACCACAATTCCTGATTAAATAGGTCAGAAGTTTTTACTGTGTTTTTTTCGTGCAAGGGGTTGTTCTCGGCTACATAGGCATAAAACTGTTCATAAAAGAGGCTGTGGCAGGCATATTCCGATAGCCCGTCAAGGTCGGCAAGAATGCCGGCATCAATTTCGCCAGTGAGCAAAGCCGCTTTGATTTCTGATGTTTTCATGTCTCTCACTCTGATGTCGAGCTGAGGATATTTGTTCATGAGTTGAGGCAGAAAGCGGGGTAGCAAATATGGGGCAATAGTGGGGAGAACACCCACGATGAATTGTCCGGTAATTGATTGCTTTTCTTCGGCAACCAGATCTTTTATTTTTTGAGACTGAACCAAAACCACGCGTGCTTGTTCTATAATAAGTCGTCCGGCAGCGGTGGGGACTATAGGCGATTTTGAACGCTCAAATATGCGCACCTCAAGTTCGTCTTCAAGTTTCTGAATCATGGCGCTCAAAGTGGGTTGAGTGACGAGGCATTGCTCGGCAGCTTTGGTGAAACTGCCTAATGATTCTACTGCCGAGATGTATTCTAACTGTTGTAAAGTCATGGTAACAAATTGGTTAGATGTGCTTAATAGATTTTGTCTATGTAAAGATAGGAATTATCTGTTTGACAAGCAAGCATTTGGCCATTAACTTTGCAACAAAAAGATAAAACAACGATAATAGTAACTAAAAACGATAGAATATGAAAACTTTGAATTTCCTCCACCTCGACGAAAAGATGGTACAAAATGTAATAGCTTCTTTGCAGCAACTTCTTGCCGACTATCAGGTTCATTATACCAACCTTCGCGACTTCCATTGGAATGTCAAAGGTCACGGTTTCTTTGTCCTTCACGAAAAGTTTGAAAGCCTCTATGATGATGCTGCTACCAAGATTGACGAGATCGCAGAACGCATTCTCACACTTGGCGGCACTCCCGAAAACCGTTTCAGCGAGTATCTCAAAGTTGCACGAATCAAGGAAACTGCTGGTGTGAAATGTGGCCATGATGCAGTTGACCATGTGCTTGACGCTTATGGCTACCTCATCGGCGAAGAACGTCGCCTCATTAAGTTGGCCGAAGAAGCCGGTGATGCAGTAACAGTCGACATGATGACCGGTTATATTGCCGAACAAGAAAAGATGGTGTGGATGCTTGTGGCTTACAGCACTCCCGCCTGCCAAAAATAATGAAGTGATACAAGGGTTAATATCACATAAATGTTAGTTAGAGCCAATAATAACAATGGCGAGCCTGTGACAGACTCGCCATTGTGCTATTTTAGGGGGTAACATGTTTTTAGAGTGATGCTTTCACTGTCTTGCGACCGTCGGCAGTGTCAATGATGATTACAAATAATCCTTTGCCGAGAGATGACAATGAAATTGTTTGAGTACCATCGATGTTGCCATCAAACAATGTGCCGAGTTCAACACCTGCAGCAGTGATTGCTTTAACAGTAACATTAGAGCCATCGTTGTTTGTAATCACGAGATTGCCGTCAACAATCTTGGCTGCGTTGTCGTCAGAGTCGATGCTTTCAACGCTTGTACCTTCACCGCAATATGTGGCTGAGATTACGGGCGAGTAGTCGGTTTTTGTTGATCCGTCGGGAGTGTTATATGTACCAACGACGCGCATATAGTAAACAGTTCCTTCAGCGAGGAGTTTGCTTGCCACTCTCATTTCGCCCGATTTAACCGACACTTGCCATACACCGGGAGCACAGTCTTCAAAGTAGCGGTTGCGGTTAAACGAAGAACTGTTGTTAACCTCGATAGTCACTTTGTAAATACCTTCGGTGGGGTTGGCTTTGACGATGTCTTCTGAGCGGAATTCGCCTCCGTCAACGGGGAAGAGTATTGTGGGAGTTTTGGGAGTCATGGCTTTGGTTGTGAAAGTGATGACATCGCTGAAAATCTGTTCGTTTTCGCGCCAATAACTCAATCGTGCGTAGTAGGTAGTGTAAGCCCCGAGTTTGCAAGCAGGCACTTTGGCCGAGATTTTGAAGGTCCAACTTGTGTGAACAATAGAATTTGCTTCAAATGTGGGAGAGGTAGCGATTTGCATTTTCACCTCGCGGTCGTTTTTGGTAAAGTTCCAAGTAACCTCGGGAGTGAGTTCAACATCGGTAGCACCGTGAGCTGGATAAACGATTGACAAGATCAAGGGAGTAACGCCTCTCACTTGTGAGATACCGTCGCTGTAGCCGTTGCCGCATGAGCGAACACGCCAATAAAGATTTGTGTCAACGGGCACATGTTCCAACTCGGTTGTAGAGCAAGAGTTGGTGTGGCACAAGCGGGTGTAAAGCAATTTTTTGAAATCTTTGTCGCTTGCAACTTCGAGAATGTAGGCCGATGCGTTTTCAACAGCGTCCCATTGGAATTCAAAGGGTGCTTCAACAGTAGCATTGTCGGCCGGGAATGTGAGGGCGGGAGCGGGCATTGACTGTACGGGTTGGCCAATGAAAATGGGAGAATACTCATTGCCGTAGCGGTCGAGGACACACACTGCATAGGTGTGGCCGCTCAACAAGTCTTCGGGAATGATGTAAGATGGTTCGTAGGTTGTGCCCAACAAATACTCGGGTTCACAGTTGAAGTTGATGATTGGGAGTGATGTGGGAACTGCATATACTGTATAGCGCACGTTGTCAAAGCCTTTCCATTGCAATTTGTCTCCGTCGCGAGTAAATTCGCTGATAGAGCCGGGGTTGTAACCGGGCTTGAATGTCATTGCGGGAACCAATGCGGGAGTGTTGAAGACTGTGTTTTTGAGATAGTGGGCAAAGAGGGGCGAATTCTTGTAAAGATATTTGCAAGAATAGAAGATTGAACCAGGTGCGTTGTTGGGTGATGTTGAACGGTTGATGCGCACTTGGTTGGCATATTCTTCATAAGAAGTGCTGTTGGGTCCTGAAGCTTTGGGTTGGAGAGTTTCAGAGATTGATTGCTCGCGAAGACTCATTGATTGGGGAGTGAAACCGCCGTCGTTTTTAGTGAGAGAAGCAATGTCGTGGCTTGAATAGAAGTGACGGTTGTATTTGGCTGCAATCTGTCCCCACCATGGGGCGATTTTGCTGTAATCGTTTGAAGAGTGGCCTACGGTCCAATAGATTTGGGGCGAGATGTAGTCGAGAGTTTGGTTGGCAATCCAAGCAATGGGGTCCGAGAAGATAGAGTTGTATTGCCAGTCGCTACCTGTGGGGCATTGAGTAATGCCATATTTAGCAGCATGGCTGCTTGTTGTACAAGAAACGCCTGCAGGTGAGATGCCAAAACGCACCCAAGGTTTTTCTTCTTGAATCATGTTGTAAACGGCTGCAACCATTTTGTTTACATTGTCGCGGCGCCAATCGTTGTGAGAGAGTTTGCCACCTGCAGCAGTGTATGCGCTGTAAAGGTCGCCGTCGCCGCTTGAATCTTTGGGTGTGCCTGAGAGGTAGAAATAGTCGTCAAACAACACGCCGTCGATGTCATAGTTTTGGACGATTTCGCGAATAACTTTCACGATTTGCTCAGTTACTTCGGGGATACCGGGGTTGAGAATTGTTGCTCCGTTCACATCGAGCATCCATTCGGGGTTGCTTTGGCGGTAGCATTTGGGAGAACCGTCCCATTGGTTTGAAACCGATTCATAGCGATAGGGGTTTACCCATGCGTGACATTCAAGACCGCGTTTGTGACATTCGGCAACAACCCATTCGAGTGGATCCCAACCTGGGTCCATGCCTCGCTCGCCAACCAAGTCGGTTGACCAAGGCTCATAACTTGACTTGTACATTGCATCACAACGGCTACGCACTTGAAAGTTGATGGCGTTCATGTTGTTGGCGGCAATAGAGTCAAGCAAAGCGGTCATTTGGGCTTTTTGTTGAGAGATTTGTAACTCGTTACCTGTCTCGGTAACAGTGGTGCTTGGCCAGTCAAGTTGCCACACTGTAGCAACCCAAGCACTACGCATTTCTCGCTTTACTGGGGCATCGGCAGCCAATGCTTGGCCCGATGTAGCTGTAATTGCCAATGCTGCAAGCACGGCGGTCAAGAAGTTTCTGAGTTTCATATTTTTATGTTATAGTTTGATTATTTTCGGTAATAATTGCAAAGATAGTTATAAATATCGGTAATATAGCGAAATATCACAGAGTTAACCAAAATTAATTAAGAAGGTAGCCTTATTGATGGGCAAAAAAAAGACAACGGCCTTGTGGGACCGTTGTCTATGATTGATGCTTAATTTTGTGGCTGATGATTATCCGCAGTGGAAATAGCGTTTAACGAGTTTGAGCATTTCTTCTTGGTTGCCTTCGATTTCGCTGCGGAGGGTCTTGTCGCCATAAGAGCGCAACTTCTTGATGATGCCGTCGATCATTGCGGGAGAGAATACATTGTAGGCTTCAAAAATGGCGCGTTGGCTGTCAAGGCAGTCGGCCGATGCTTCGCAACTGTCGGGTAGTTGTGCGAGACCTTTGAGCTTGTCTTCGTTCTCTTTTTGGTGAATGTTGACATTGACATATGTCTTTTCGGCGATTTCGAGTGCGTTGTCGAGTTCAAATCCGTGGCGGCAAGCAACAGCAAGACCGGCGATGAGTTGGTAGATGTCGGCTGAGCCGTCGGGTGAACGCATTTCGACAGTCTGTTTTTGAGTAGTGTCATAGTTGCTTGGTGCTTCAAGCGGGTTGGCAATTTGACACATGTCGCTCTTTGCAGCCCAACCGAGGGGAACGCGCACCAATACCGAGCGGTTGCGGTCGCCCCAGCAGATGTTGGTGGGTGCTTCTTGGTGGGGAACAAGGCGGAAGTATGATGTGGGGTTGGTGTTGCCAAATGCTGTGATTGATGGTGCAAGTTGCATCATGCCGGCGATGGCGCGACGAGCAGTTGCCGAGAGAACACCGTTATCAAGCATTTGGTTTTGACCGTCTTTAACAATGCGCATGTGAACATGCAAGCCCGATCCGGCTTTTCCGGCTGTGATTTTGGGCGCAAATGTGATGTCGTAGCCCAATTGGTATGCAAGGTTGCGGATAATCCATTTGGCAATCATCAATTGGTCGGCAGCATCTTCGGCATTAACGGGGAGGAATTCGATTTCGTTTTGCTCATAAATCATGCCGTCGATTGTGAAGTTGCCCACTTCAGAGTGACCATATTTGATTTGACCGCCAGCTTGTGCGATATAGGCCATGCATTGAGTGCGGAACTCGTTAAACTTGGCATAAGGAGCCGATTCGTGATAGCCTTTTTGGTCGGTTGCGGCAAACATTTCATCGTCAGGAGCGATTACATAGTATTCCAATTCGCCCATGGCTTGGAATTCCATTCCTGTAACCTTGTTGAATGCGCGGCATGCTTTGCGAAGGGTGTTTTCGGGAGAACTTTCAAGGGGTTCGCCGTCTTTGTTGAAGTATGAGCAAAGCATTGAGAGCGTGGGGATTTCGGCAAATGGATCTAAGAACGCTGTTGAGAAACGGGGGAGTACATAGAGGTCGCTGCTACCGGCTTCGATGAATGGGAAGAGGCTTGAACCGTCTACGCGTTCGCCACATGTCAGAATGGCGTCGAGATATGCGAGATTGTTGATGACAAAATTAAGGGTTTTCAAACGGCCATCGGCTGCGGGATACATAAAATTGACCATCTGAATTTGATTTTCAGTGATAAATCTTATAATATCGGCCTTTGTGATTTCTTTGGCGGGTTTGCCCAAATAAGCAACAACCTTATTGGGATTTAACGCTAATTCGTAGTTCATATTAATAAAATGTTAGGTTTTGTATTATGTTTGCAAAGTTACAATAATTTGTGAAACAATAATAGTATAACAATTATAAATTGACTTTGGTATATATGACTAATGCGATATGGGCGATGATGAGTAGCGGAATGATGATTGTGAACTTCTTGTGGCATGTTTTGTGCCGAAATGTTTTCATTGCTGTGTATGCGCCGATGCTTCCGCCTATTGTGGCGAGCAGCAACAGCATGTTTTCAGAGATGCGCCACTGATTGCGTCGGGCTTTGTGCTTGTCGATTGCAAATGCCGAAAACGTGATGATGTTGATTATAATGATGTAAATGACCATTATGTGCTGATGATATTGAAAAGCGACACCTGTCCGATAGGTTTCGGTCGGGTGTCGCTTGTGTCGAATGTTGCCTATTGATTAATAGTTTTCGGCTTTGATTTGGAAGTATGCTTGGGGATGTTTGCACACGGGGCACATAGCGGGGGCTTTTTTGCCGATAACGATGTGGCCGCAGTTAGAGCATTCCCACACACAGTCGCCTTCGCGAGAGAAAACGAGTTCGCCTTCTACATTAGCAAGGAGTTTGCGGTAGCGTGCTTCGTGTTCTTTTTCGATTTTGCCAACCATGTCAAAGAGAGCTGCGATTTTGTTGAAACCTTCTTCGCGAGCTTCTTGAGCCATGCGGTCATACATGTCGGTCCATTCGTAGTTTTCGCCTTCAGCTGCGTCAAGGAGGTTTTGTGCAGTTGTGGGGATACCTTCGTCGTGGAGGAGTTTGAACCAGATTTTGGCGTGTTCTTTTTCGTTGTTAGCAGTTTCTTCAAAGATGTTGGCGATTTGAACATAGCCTTCTTTGCGAGCTTGAGATGCATAGTAAGTGTATTTGTTGCGAGCCATTGATTCGCCAGCAAATGCATCTTGGAGGTTTTTTTCGGTTTTTGAACCTTTCAATTCCATAGTTTCTGTTTTTTTATTGGTTAATATTGGGTTGATTTTATTTACGGTTGATAATAGATGGGAATGCAGCGCATGAGATAGTCGCGTGCTTTTTCCCAAGGAATGTAAATGCTGTTGTCGTTGGGCAATAGCGTGACTGGTTGTTCGTTACGGTCGATACGAACATAGTGTTTGCCGTTGTCGGTGCTGAACAATATTATTTGCAGGTTGACCGACATTGGAACAACATCAAAGTCTTTCCAATGTTTGGCAACGGTGTCAAAATAATTTGTCTTGTAGCAACAGCCATTCAGTCGCATGAGCGAGAGCAGTGGCATGAGTGTTTCGGCGTGGCCAAATCGCAATATCGCTTTTTCGCTGATAGTGCCGTTGGCGGCGGCATCGGTTGTGCTGATGATGTCGAGCAGCAGTGGCGAGGCGATGTCGGCCGGAATGGTGGAAATGGTGGTCGATGTGCGTTGCAGATATTGTCGCAAGTTGAAGCATGACCAAAGTCGGTTGTACTCGTCGGTGCTGAAAAATTGTGATGCATCGCAATCAATCATCATGGCACTCATGCCGGCGATTACATAATATTGTGCGAGAGCCAATGACTCTGATTCTTTTTCGTTTAACGGGTAGTCTTTGCCAAGAATGCGGCGGAGCGGTTCGAGGGGAATGGCCTTGGCGATGTATTGGTCATAAGCCTGCTTGTAGGCGGCTTCTTGGCTGAATTGCTGATATTCGGGGTCGACATCAAATGGTCGCATGAGAGGCGAGGTGCTGCGGCCTGATGTGGCGGTCAGCTCGATGCGGTTGTTGTGGCGTGTGAGCTGATGTGTAAAGGAATTCATACTCATGATGCAGCGTGGCGAGTATGAAGATATGGCTTTGATATTTGCACCTTTGAATACCGACTGGTAGCGTGCATACATTCTTGATGCTATGCCTCGCTGTTCGGCTATTCCGAGTGAGTCGAGTGCGCCCCATTGTCCGCGGCTGCGTTCAATGGCAAGGTCGGTGTAACGGAGCATGGTGCGGCCCAATGGCGTGATTGTGCCCAATGAGTCGGCTGCTTCGAGCGCGAGTTTCATCATTGTGCAGTGGGTTGCCGATGCGGGATAGCGCGAACCGTGACGGCCCACATGGTTGATGAACACTGGTGTGAGCGAGTCGGGGTAGGAGACAGTTTGTTGCGGGGCGGGATATGGTCGCAAACTGCCTTGACAGCAGTCATTGCTGTAGGTTGTGGCAGTGGGGTCAATGGCGTGACCAATGGCTACCGATATTATTGTGGCGGTTATGAAAAATAAAATGCGACGCATATTCGTTATATAATATAATCTTCAAAATTACTAAATGACATTGGACTTGCAAAAAATAAATGCAATTATTTGCGAAAATCGTGTTGAAGATGCGATAAATGCGCTCAGTCACCACATCGCCAATCACGGCGATGATGATGTGGCATTGTATGAGCGCGGCAAGTTGTATTGGCGCATGGGCGACCGTCGCAGAGCTATCATCGATTATAATGCAGCCGTCGCTGTCAATCCCGACAGTCCTGCTCGTCGAGCTTTGGAAATGTCAACCGATATAATGAATTTTTTTAACCCCGATTTGTTGAATCCATAGCCGATAAAGGTTGTAGGGGAAATGTAATGTGTTTACCACAGTGTGAGTTGCACTGAGGGTGTGGCCGGTTTTTGAAAATATAGGGCTTGTTCTTGTGCCCAACCTTGGGTGCGGTTGCGAATGTGAAGTTTAATCAACCCAATTTTGTCGCTGAGTTTTTCGCGTAGTTGTTTGATGATTTGTGCAACGGAGGTGATGCCGCTCAATTGCATTGAAAGAATAGTGTTGCCTTGTTGTTGAACTGTAGCAAAAATGATGTCGGTGTTGTTGATGGTAGCCATATTGTATTGTTTTTTGATTGTAGTACAAATTTAGGCATACCATTGGGCGAGAATGTTTCACTTGGTAGTAAAGAAAAGTTAAAACGCGCTTTTCGAGGCAAAAAAAGAACGCCATCGGCTAGATGGCGTTCGAGAATAGTATTGTGTTATGTAGGTTGATTATTTCACCTTTTCGTTTACGGCATTGATGATAGTAGCCGAGATTTGCTCGATTGTGCCAGTGCCGTTGATTGCGAGATATTTGCCTTCGGCAATGTAGTAGTCGCGCAAAGGAGATGTTTGGTTGTGGTAAACATCGAGGCGTTGTTTGATTGTTTCGAGGTTGTCGTCAGAGCGGCCTGAGTCTTGTCCGCGTTTGATGAGACGCTCAATGAGGATTTCGTCATCAACTTCGAGACCAACAACTGCGTGAACTTTTGTGTCGCGTTTGGCGAGCATTTCTTTGAGTGCTTTGGCTTGGTTGATTGTGCGGGGGAAGCCGTCAAAAATCACACCGTTGGCAGTTGCGGGGTTAGAGTCAAGTTCGTTAGCGAGAATTTCAACCATCATTTCGTCGGGAATAAGGTTGCCTTTTGAGATGATGCTTTCAACTTGTTGTCCGAGTTGGCTGCCGCTTGCGATGATGCGACGGAGAACATCGCCTGTAGAGATGTGAAAGAGCGAGTATTCTTTTACGATGTGTTCGCTTTGAGTGCCTTTGCCGCTACCGGGGCCGCCAAAAATTACTAAATTCAACATTGTGCTATAATTCTTTAGATAATTGTTTCGAAATTAATGATACACGCAATCGGCGACTGCGTAAGATATATTTTATTCAGGATGTGCAGTGAGTATTGCCGGTTATTGAGCGTCTTTGTCAACGACCCAAATATCAGGAAGGTTTCGGGCTTTCTCGTCAAGGTCAAGGCCATAGCCAATAATGAACTCTGATGGGATGGGGAAACCTACATAGTCGAGTTTGAGGTTGCATTCCACAGAGTCAGGCTTATAGAGCAAAGTGGCAATTTTAACCTCGGCGGGATTCTTTGTTTTGAGGTCCTCTATGAGTTTGGCCATAGTGCGACCTGTGTCAACGATGTCTTCAACGATGATTACTGTTCGGCCGGTAATATCTTCGGTCAAGCCTGTTATTTCTTTGACATTGCCAGTAGAGCCGGTTCCGCTATAGCTTTTAAGACGGATAAATGCTATTTCGGCGTCTATTTCGGTTGCGCGAAACAAGTCGGCCGCAAATGCAAATGCTCCGTTGAGAACACAAAGGAACAAGGGACAAGTGTCGGCGCAGTCGCGCGAAATCTCGTCGGCAAGTTCTTTGACTCGTTTAATAATATTTTCGTTTGAAATATATTGCTTAAAAGTAAGACCGTTGTATGTAACCTTTTTCATTGTTTAAGTTTATGGTGCAAAATTAATAAAAATATTGGGTAGTCGTAGCGTTCGCGCCGAAATTTATGAATATTAAGCAATCAATTGATGCTAAAATGTGGCAAAACCGAATATAATTACTATATTTGTGACACAAATAACATTTTTATTAATCAGTCTAATCTATAAATAACACAACAACATTGCAATGAAAATATTTACTACAGAAAATATCAGAGAAATAGACCGCTACACGATCGAGAATGAAGGCGTGTCGTCGTTGGAATTGATTGAGCAGGTTGCACGCGGTGTGGCTTGTGAGATAATGTCGCGTTGGCGTCCCAATAAGCGCATCGCCGTTTTTGCCGGTTCGGGCAATAATGGTGCCGATGCATTGGCTACTGCACGCATGCTCATCGAGGAAGGTTATCGTCCCGAAATATACTTGTTTAACATTGGTGGTAATCGTTTGAGTGGCGATTGCATCATCATGCGCAATCGTTTGCTTGAGTTGAACTATCAGCAATTTGATGAAGTGCGCGGCAGTTTTTCGTTCCCCGAACTTAACCGTTCGTATGTGGTTATCGATGGCTTGTTTGGCTCGGGCTTGCGTGAGCCTCTTGGCGGTGGCTTTATGTCGTTGGTGCGCAATATCAATGAGTCGGGAGCTACTGTGGTGTCGATTGATGTTCCGTCGGGAATGTTCTGTGATTGGAATCGCGGGTCAATCAGCCGCAACATCATTCATGCACATTTGACTCTTGCCGTTCAGTTCCCCCGTTTGGCGTTTTTCATTGGCGATAATGCCGACTTGGTGGGTGAGTGGAAGTTGCTCGATATTGACTTGAGCGAAGAGAAAGTGCGCAATACGCCGTCAGATTTTTATCTTGTGGAAAAAGAAGATGTTCGCCGTGTGTTACGTCCCCGTCGCGATTTCAGCTCAAAGGCCGACTATGGCTCGGCAATGATTATTGCCGGCAGTTATGGCATGATGGGTGCAGCGGTGTTGGCAGCTCGCGGAGCGTTGCGTGGCGGTGCCGGAAAGGTGTCGGTACACTCTGCCCGCTATGGCTACACAGTGATGCAGGCATCGGTTCCCGAGGCATTGTTTGATGCCGATAATCACGAGACTATTGTGACCAATATGCTCATGCGCCGCTCTTATTCGTCAATCGCAATCGGTCCAGGTATTGGTACAAACGAAAATACAGTGAAGGCTCTTGGCGCTTTTCTCGCATCATCAAAGCAACCTGTGGTGCTTGATGCCGATGCGTTAAACTGCATTGCCTTGCAGCCCACGTTGCTCAACCACATTCCGTCGTTGTCGGTGATTACTCCCCACGAGGCCGAGTTTGACCGCTTGTTTGGTATTCAACCCAACGCCGAGTCGCGTCTTGTCAAAGCTCTTGAAATGTCAAAGCACTACAATATCATCATTGTGCTTAAAGGATATTATACTGCGGTTGTGCGCCCCGACGGTCGCGTCTATTTCAATTCGTCGGGCAATCCCGCGATGGCGACAGCAGGTAGCGGCGATGTGCTTACCGGTGTGATTGCAGCATTTATAGCACAAGGCTATAACCCCGAAATCAGTGCTTTGTTGGCGGTGTATGTTCATGGCGTAGCCGGAGACATAGCTGCTGATGAGCATGGTCAATATGGTGTGACAGCAGGCGATATTGCCGATAATATCGGTAAAGCGATTGCCAAAACAATGAAATAATGGTATCGTGATGCCAACTAATTTATAGTCGAAATTTTTGTAAAGCAGAAAGATATGAAATATAGCAAAATATGGTCGGTTGCGTTGGTGGCCATGTTGTCGGTTGCCGGAATGTCGGCACAAACAACCCAAAAACTGACAGCAACAAAGGCCAACGAATATGGCTTGATATATAGTTTGCCCAAAACGGTGCTCGATATAACCATCGAGGCCGAGAAAGAGGTGAAGAAACCTGGCGAGTATTTCAAGTATGCAAAGAAATATCTTGACTCTGACAATGCGATTGCGCAACCATCGCAGCAGTGGACTTTGAAGTCTATAACTGTGAATGTGCGCGCGGTTGCCGATGCCGATGAGCGTTATCTGGTACAGTTCAAAAAAGGTACAACACCCTATATGTATGTCAACGAGCAGAATTTTCCGTTGGCAATCAACACCGAGAAGGTGATTGAAATCGATGAGCCCGTTCTCCCCGAGGCTAAGGCTGCCCAACCTTCGCCCCTTGAATCGGCTGCGGCAACTCAAGTGATGAGTCAGGAAATGTTGCAAAGCCAGTCATCGGCCAAGCGTGCCGAGTTGGCTGCCAATCAGATATATGCATTGCGTCAAAGTCGCACCGACCTCATTACCGGTCAAGCCGACCAAATGCCACCCGATGGTCAGGCAATGCAGTTGGTGCTTGACAACATTGCAGCACAAGAAGCCGCGTTGACAGCAATGTTTATGGGCACAGTGCAACATTCGACCGATGTAAAGACATTCACCATTGTCCCCGACACATTGGGCGGCGAGAATATTGTGGCGCGATTGTCGGCATTGAACGGCATTGTTGACAGCGAAGATTTGTCGGGCGCTCCGATATATGTCAATATCGAAGTTGCCGAGCGCGGTAAGTTGCCTGTCAACGAAGTGACAGGACTTGTCAAGACATTTCCCAAAGGCGGTATTGCCTATCGCATTCCCGGAAAGGGTAAAATAGCTGTGGAATATGACGGCCAAAAGGTGTATGACAAAACTCACGACATTGCACAATATGGAGTGGTTTTCGGCATTGATCCCGCAATGATAACCAACACCAAAGCTCCGGCCTATGTGGTTTTTGACCCGCTAACCGGTGCGATAAAAGAGCTCGGAACAAAATAGAAATAAATCTGCAAAAATATAGCCCCATCTCTCGGCAGAGAGATGGGGCTTGTTGTGTATGGGTTATTTGAGTGAGTTCAGTATGCGGCGAATTGTCATGCCCGAACTTGGGCGAGGAGCCTCGGGGTAGAGAAGTCGGCCTTCTTTGTCATAGATGAGGAAACGGGGAATGCCTTGCACCTTGAGCAATGTGGCAAGGGTTTCGTTGCCGAGAAATTGGTTGCCGGTGAGGTTGTGGCGTTTTATGGCGGCTTTCCAAGCGTCGGGGTCTTCGTCGATTGAGATCGATACAAACACCACTTGGTCGTTGCCGAGCGTCTTTTCAAGTTCTTTGAGATAAGGAATCTCTTGGTTGCAAGGTCCACACCATGAAGCCCACATGTCGATGTAGACATATCGGCCTTTGAACTCGGTGAGGCGATGTTCGTTGCCTTGCGGGTCAATGATGGGCACGTCGGGCATTTCGCCACCCACGCGGCTGTAATTGTCGATGCGCTCTTGCTCGATGAGCTGCTGCTCAATGATTGCAACGAGAGCAGTGTCGGCCACTGCTGCTTTCACACGGTTGAGGCGGCTTTCAAGATTTGAGCCGATGGCTATTTCCTGAATGACGAGCGGGGCCGAGGCTTCGCGAAAGTATTTAAGTCCGGGCATCATGACAAGATCTTGGGCGCTCATGCAGCCGACAAGAGCTTCTGTCGGAATCCTGATTTGCGAATATCGGAATTTGCTTGTTGTCATAGATCGGTTGAGGTGTGCGTAGTATTGCAGATAATCAATGGCGTCACGATTTTTCATTGTCATTGATATGCTGTCGGCGCCCGATGTGATGGCTGGTAAAATGTATTGTAGAGGCTTGCGACTACTAAACAGTCGGGGCAGGTAGTCGTTGATATAAGAGGCGATGGCCTGGCTGTTGGGGTCGCTGCATGTGGCGCTGATGGCGTTGCTTGCTTTGATGTCAACCGTGATGTCCGAAGCCTTGGCGGGAATGAATACCGGCAGACTCAAATCCTTGCCAGGGAGAAACTTTGACGAGATGTGCATATATGCAGCATCGGGAGTGTTGATGTCGATAGTGTGGCTAAAGGTATTGGTGGCGGTGTTGATTGCCACGGCCTCAAAATTGTTGCCTTGTGTGCCAACCATAATGTGCAAGTGCTGGCTGTTGCCATCAATTTTGCCTTTAATGGTAACGGGTGCAGCCCATGATGTAACGGCACAAACTGTGATTATAAAAGATAATAATTGTTTCATCGTCAAGTAATTTTTGCCAAAGATAGTGATTTTTGCGCTGAATAGAAAATTGATAGGGGAGAGACGGTGGCAATAAAAAAGCCCTGCTCAAGTGGAACAGGGCTTATGAAGAAGTCAAAAAGACTATTTATTAGAGTTGAGTGTCGGGGTTGAGATTAGCACCTTCGATATCTTTGAAGTAACGATATGTGCCAACTTTCAATTCTGCACAAGCGTCTTCGTCACAAACGATGATTGCTTTAGCGTGCATTTGAAGAGCTGAGATAGTCCATTGTTGAGAAACTGCTCCTTCAACGCCATGACGCAATGCGCGAGCTTTGTTGTAACCATTAACGATGAGCAACACGCTCTTAGCAGCCATAACTGTACCAACACCTACTGTCAACGCAGTTTTAGGAACTTGGTTTACATCGTTGTTGAAGAAACGAGAGTTAGCAATGATAGTATCTTGAGTAAGAGTTTTCATGCGTGTTTTTGACACCAAAGAAGAACCTGGTTCGTTGAACGCAATGTGTCCGTCAGGACCTACACCGCCCATGAACAAATCGATACCGCCATAAGATTTGATTTTTTCTTC
>JAFPCM010000078.1 GCA_017390185.1 Muribaculaceae bacterium | reverse complement strand
GCAACCATTACCTCTTGAGTTGTGGCGAGTTCCACGTCGATGCTACGAGCGAAGAAGTTGCCACGAGCGCCAAATACTAATTCGGCAGGGATAAATGGGTCTTCGGTAGTGCCGTAGGGCGATGATTTTGACACGAACCCACGATCGCTTGTAGGCGAATATTGTCCCTTTGTCAAACCATAGATTTTATTGTTGAGCAACATCATGTTGATGTCAATGTTGCGACGCACTGCATGAATGAAGTGGTTACCACCGATGGCCAATCCGTCGCCGTCGCCCGAAATTTGCCATACAGTCATTTCGGGGTTGGCCACTTTGAAGCCGGTAGCGATTGCTGCCGCACGACCATGGATTGTGTGGAAACCGTAGGTGTTCATATAGTAGGGTAGGCGTGAGCTACAACCGATACCTGATATTACGGCTGTCATGTGAGGAGCCACTCCCACGGTTGCCATTGCTTTGTGGAGCGAGTTAAGGATAGCGTGGTCGCCACAACCGGGACACCAACGCACTGATTGGTCGCTCTTATAATTAGCTGCTGTATATTTTATTTCTTCCATGATTATTTGCCCTCCATAATTTTAGTTACACCATCAATTACTTCTTTCACGAGGAATGGTTGACCTTGAACCTTGTTGATGCGCTCAAATTTCACTTCGGGGAATTTGCTTTGTAGATAGTCGGCAAATTGACCGGTGTTCAACTCGGCTACAATCACACGGCGGTATTTAGCAAATACTTCGGCAGTATTGGCAGGAAGTGGGTTGATGTAGCGGAAGTGAGCGAATGCAACGGGCTTGCCCTCTTTGTTGAGTTCTTCGGCTGCAGTGTAGAGGTGACCGAAAGTGCCGCCCCAACCAACGAGCAAGGTGTCGGTGTCAACATTGTGGCTCACTTCGAGAGCTGGAATGTTGTCGGCAATGCGTTCGATTTTCTCTTTGCGAGTGTAAACCATCTTTTCGTGGTTGATGGGGTCGGTAGATATTGCGCTTGTCACTGCATCTTTTTCAAGACCGCCAAGACGATGTGCAAGACCTTCAGTGCCGGGGATTGCCCAATAGCGTACTTTGGTCTTTTCGTCGCGGATATATGGTTTCCAATTACCCTTTAATTCTTCGGGAACGTAATTGGGCTTGATTTCGGGATATTCGTCAGCTTCGGGAATGCGCCAAGCCGATGAGCCGTTGCCAATAAATGCGTCGGTAAGCAATACAACGGGAGTCATATGCTCTACGGCGATGCGACAAGCCTCGAATGCCATAGTGAAGCAGTCGGTAGGAGTGGCAGGAGCAACAACGGCAAGCGGACATTCACCATTGCGACCATATAGTGCCTGCATCAAGTCGGTTTGTTCGGTTTTAGTAGGAAGGCCGGTTGAAGGACCACCACGTTGCACATCGATAATTACGAGAGGCAACTCGGCCATTACGGCAAGACCGATACCTTCGCTCTTCAATGCAAGACCGGGGCCTGATGTAGATGTAACGGCAAGGTTCCCGGCAAAAGATGCGCCGATAGCCGAACAAACACCGGCAATCTCATCTTCCATTTGACACGCTTTCACGCCTAGGTCTTTGCGTTTTGCAAGCTCGTGAAGAATGTCGGTAGCGGGAGTGATAGGGTAGCTGCCGAGGAAAAGAGGACGACCTGCTTTTTCTGAAGCCATAATCAATCCCCATGCAGTGGCGGTGTTGCCATTGATGTCGGTATAAACGCCCGGTTTTATTTCGTCTGATTCGATGCGATAAGTTGATACCGATGCGTGAATATTGTGGCCATAGTCATATCCAGCTTGGATAACCTTAGCGTTAGCTTCGTAAATAGCCGGTTTTTTTGCAAATTTAGTTTTTAAGTGGTGCAGTGCGCTTTCGAGTGGACGGTCGAAGAGCCAACAAACGAGCCCAAGAGCGAAGATGTTACGGCATTTGAGCATTGATTTGTTGTCGAGCCCGCTTTCGGCGAGTGCATTTTTTGCCATAGAAGTCACCGGAACTTCAAGCACTTGAGCGGTGATGCCAAGTTCTTTGAATGGTTCGTTTGTTTCAAAAAGCGCTTTTTTGAGGTCGCTTTCTTTGAAAGAGTCGATATCTACTATAATGACGCCGTTAGGCTTCAAGAATTTTACATTTTGTTTTAATGCCGCGGGGTTCATTGCGATTAACACGTCGGCTTGGTCGCCGGGGGTGTATACACCTGTGCCTACACTTACTTGGAATCCTGATACACCACTCAATGAGCCTTGTGGCGCGCGAATTTCGGCTGGGTAGTCGGGGAAAGTCGAAACTTGGTTGCCAATCCCTGCCGAGATGTTTGTGAAGATATTACCGGCAAGTTGCATACCATCGCCTGAGTCGCCCGAAAATCTCACGACTACTTTGTCGAGAACTTTTACATTGGTTTTCTCTAACATAATATTTTATTTTTAGTAGCTAAAATTATAGCTGATTTTACGCATATTGAATATTATACAAACCACAAAGGTAATAAATTATTTATAATTTAGGTGTTGTAGTTGGCAAAAATGATAAAAAAACGAAGAATTATGAACGAAAATTTTTGTATGTGAGGAATAACT
>JAFPCM010000077.1 GCA_017390185.1 Muribaculaceae bacterium | reverse complement strand
TCCCAATTATCGGGCACCTCAACCATCACTTTTTCATAAAACGGGTGATGTGTAAAGCTTGTAATTTCCACATAGTCATCGGCATTCAACCCCAAACTTTTACCAAAACTTTCGGCCGTATATTCCTTGCCTTGATAAACAAATTTTTCAGGCACTTTACCTAAATAAGCATCAAGCACCCCTTCCACAATCTCTATTGGCAACGGCTTCTTCATTTCCACTGCTTTAGCGTTTATCGCTTTCACCCATTGGTTTAAATCGTCGTGATTATGTTTCTCTGAATCATAGGCTATGCCTCGATAAGCCTCTTCGGGCATGAGTCCAACGTTTTTCATAACCCAAGTGTGCATATGTCCAATGCTGCCCGGAGACACATTCCCGCGACCACGACGAAGCACATTATCTTTTATGCGACGGATATAATTATGTCGCACCACAAACATTTCCGACAAATCATGCTCACCCTTACCGGTGCGTATTAACTCTGATTCAATAAACGAAGTCATCGCATAACACCAACATGTTCCGGTCTTGGCTTGATCCTTCACCGGTGTTGCCGCTAGTTCTTTTTCTATCGTGAATTCATACACATAAGGTTGCTCCGCCTCATTAGTTTGTGCAAATGCTGCTGTCGATGCCAAAAGGGCTGCAATGGTCCATTTTTTCATTTCGTATAGCTATTTAATTGTTTATTATTTTAGGGAACTTCTATAAACTTACTTCTTTATCCGAGTCAATTCTTGATAGGCCTTGAGATATTTGCGTAGACGATTAACTACATAATCATTTATTTCAGTTTCCCTACGCACATCCATATTATCAGTTAGGTCATTAATTTTTACAGCCACAGCCAAGGGATTGGTTTTCACTCGCTCAATGAATTCATCGTAAGGCTCATCATCAGAGATTTTTGTAACACAACGCAATGCATCAACAATTTCGGTTGGAAACCCTTCATTAAGTAAAGTCTCAAAAGTCCAATCAGTATCCTCTACCACATCGTGCAAAACACCAACAATTTTCTCCGCTTCGGTTCGCCCGGCATGCATCACATTCATCACATGAACAATATAAGGCATTCCCGAATAATCAGTCTGCCCTTTGTGTGCCTCAAGTGCGATATTTATCGCCTTTGCCAATAACTCATTCATAGTTTTTATATTTTTATCAGTTTGGGAATACAAATTTAATACTTTGCATTGATATTTGCAAAAAACGTGGCGCCGTCACTGCTCCGGTAGGAGCAGTGACGGGAGAATACCTTATTTATTGGAAACGATTGCATCGCATAACTCGCAATTCCTCCATTGGGCTGCTCCGCACGCCCTTTTTCGGAATTGCAGTTATGCTCTGAATGTTTTTAACTTAAACGAGATGGATAAACGGATACCTATGGGCGAAAAGCCAAACGGAAGCCGATGTCGCCGCTGCGGGAGTCCGGGTAGTTGTGGTTACGAAACGACACACGGCAGTTCTGCGCGCTGCCGTTCCAGCTACCACTCAAAGTAACGTTTGTCAACGTCAACAATGGACATACCGTCAGAGTTGCCGCCGCCGAAGTCAACATCAACATACATAGGTCTTACGTCTTC
>JAFPCM010000076.1 GCA_017390185.1 Muribaculaceae bacterium | reverse complement strand
GCGACCGATGAGCATCACTTTTACATTGTTCTTGGCTAAAATCTCATATTCAAGCAAAGCTTGGCGGCAAGCTCCGCAGGGGGCGATAGGGTTGGCAACCTCATTGCCATCGGTGCCGCGTGCAGCAATGGCGATGGTGGTGAATCGGGCGTCGGGATAGCGGGCGTGGGCATAGAAACATGCAGTACGCTCGGCGCACGTTCCCGACGGGTAAGCCACATTCTCCTGATTGGCTCCGGTAACAATCTCACCGTTGTCAAGAGCGATTGCTGCCCCGACATTAAAATGGCTGTAAGGGGCATAGGAGCGGTGAGTGGCCTCACGGGCGGCATCGACCAACGCGCGGTCTTGCTCCGACAGCTCTTCATGTTTGGCCACCTTTATAGCGGTAGTGATGGAAAGTTGCTTCATGATAATTAAATTTACTCACAAATATAAACAATTTTTCTGGCAGAAAGTCATTTCAGACATTAATTAGTCAAGAAAGACAAGTAAACATGCATTTTTTGGACCTTATGTCAAAATTTTTTTATTCCTTTGCGGTAGGAAGAAAATAGTATAAAGATAATCAATGAGTGCTGACAGTCGTTTTCATTTGTTTGCCGAGGGCGAGTTGGCGGGGGTAGAGTTGCCTCGCAGGTTTACCTATCCGTTTTGCTATGTGCCTCATCGCTTGTGTGAGGTTGCGGCTGAGCATTTGCAGCAATATCTTGACTCGCGCGACGACTGGCGCGACGAGTTGCAGGGCGGCAAAATGATGGGTGTGCTTGTCGTGGAACGCGACGGTCATGTAGGCTATTTGGCAGCATATTCGGGAAATCTTGCTCATCGCTATGATCATGAGTTTTTTGTTCCGGCAGTGTGTGATTTGCTGTCGGTAAACGGTTTTTTTGCTCCCGAGGAAAAGATTATCACTGAGATAAACCATAAAATTGCGGCCGAAATCAGTAGCCCCGAAAGGGCACGTCTGGAGGCGCGATTGGAGCAGGCTACCGCGGAGTGTGATGCCGAAGTTGCACAGTACAAGAGACTTATGAAGGAGTCGAAGGCACGACGTGATATTGCGCGCCGTGAGGGTGCTGATGCGCAGTCGCTCATAGCCGAGAGCCAATTTCAAAAGGCCGAGTTGCGTCGCATACAGCAACGACATCGAACCGTGATTGATGAGATAAAAGTCCAAATAGACAGTCGTGATGCTGTGGTTGCCGAGTTGAAGGCCGAGCGGCATCGGCGAAGTGTTGCATTGCAACGACTTGTATTTGAACGGTTTGTGATGCTTAATGCCCGCGGCGAAAGTCGCAACCTCAATCAGATATTTGCCGATACACCGCAAGGTGCACCACCGTCGGGAGCAGGGGAGTGTGCTGCGCCCAAATTGTTGCAATATGCCTATGCCAACGGCTATAAGCCACGCGCGATGGCAGAGTTTTGGGTAGGTCAATCACCCAAAGATGAGGTGCGTCGTCACGGATGTTATTATCCCTCGTGCAAGGCCAAGTGTGAGCCTATTCTCGGCTGGATGTTGCAAGGACTTGATGTTGATCCCAATCCGCTTGAAAGTATGGTCGAAAAGCCCGTGGAGGTGTTATATGAAGATGAATGGATAGTGGCTGTTGATAAGCCCGAAGGAATGTTGTCGGTGCCTGGAAAACTCTCGGCCGATTCGTTGCAAGAGCGAGTTCAGCGCATGTTTGGCCAAGAAATGCACATTGTGCATCGTCTTGATATGGCAACATCGGGGGTGTTGTTGTTTGCCCGCACAGCGCCAATTCACCGACAGTTGCAATCGATGTTCAAGTCTCGAGATATAGAAAAATGTTATGTGGCCTTACTTGATGCCGAGATGGAGCCCATGTCGGGAAGCATTGACCTGCCTTTGGTGCTTAATCCCGATGACCGTCCGCGCCAAATGGTTAGTTACACGCATGGCAAACAAGCGTTGACCCGCTATGAGATTGTGGGGACTGAAAATGGCCGTTCGCGAGTGATGTTTTATCCCATAACCGGGCGAACACATCAATTAAGAGTGCATGCTGCCCATTGCGACGGACTTGACACGCCCATAGTCGGAGATACTCTGTATGGCACGGTAGCCGACCGATTGTATCTGCATGCCCATTGGGTGAAATTTGTCCACCCGGTGACTCAAAAGGAAGTGAAAATTGAGAGCAAAGTGCCTTTTTGATAGAGCCGAGGCGGTAAATAGGTTAAATTAGTTGGCTTAAAATTTTCATAAGTGCAGAATAACTATTAATTTTGCAGTTCGGAATGCAATGTTCCGAAAGGATATTATTGAAAATCAGAAAATAAACATAACAATGGCTAAAGAAAATCAAAACGAGACTCGTACATCAATTGACGAACTCAATGACACGCTCACAAATGCAGTTGAGCAAAAGTTGCAAAACAACAAAAAATCAATCATTTTTGGTGTAGCTGCTATCGTTGCAGTAGCTGCCGTTATCCTTTTTGTAGTTAACAGCCGCCAGGCAGGTAGCGTTGCTGCTGACGATGCTATCGGTCAAGCAGACCGCACACTCATCATCGAGGGTAATGATACTCTTGCATTGGCTCAATATATGCAAGTAGCCGACAACGAAGGTTATGATGCAGGTAACCGTGCTAAATTGCAAGCTGCTATCCTTCTTTTCAATAAAGGTGAATATGAAAAAGCTATCGAATATCTTAACGATTATTCAGCAAAAGAAGCATTGATTGGTGCAGCTGCTTATTCGCTTCAAGGTGACTGCTATGTTAACCTTGAAAAATATAACGAGGCTATCGCAAGCTTTGACAAAGCTATCTCAGAATCAGATGACAACGATATCTACACTCCTCTTTTCATGATGAAGCAAGCTCGCGTATATCGCGAATTGAAAGACTATGCTAAAGAAGCAGCAGTGTATGAAAAAATCAAAAAAGAATATCCTGCTTATGCTGGCGCATACCAAATCGATATCGACAAATATATCGAACGCGCAAAAGCTTCTAAAGCTGAATAATAGAATATATTAAGACCTTATATAAAAGCGGAGACCATGAATTCAAGGTTTCCGCTTTATTTGTTAAGAAAGTAAAGCGCAGCTGCCGGGTTGCGTGTTGTGGCGATGCTTATGATGTCGCATATTAAGGCTGTCGGGCCGGCATAAAAGAAAATTGATATGTCACAAAACAACGCAAAATTAAATGAATTGGCAACTCGTCCGTTAGGCCGATTGCTGTGGGAGTATAGTATGCCAGCTGTGGTGGCAATGCTTGTGATGCAATTATATAATGTGATTGACCGAGTATTTATCGGTCAAGGTGTGGGCTCTGATGCTATTGCGGGGCTTACAATCACTTTTCCTGTAATGAACCTTTCGGCAGCTATAGGTATTTTGGTCGGTGCAGGTGCGAGTGCCAAAATCTCTATTTTGCTCGGTCAGCGTGACTATAATGGAGCAAAGTTGGTGATGGGCAACTCGTTGGTTTTGTTGCTGGCCAATGCTATTGTGTATTTGTCGTTTTTCTGGATATTTATTGATGAAATATTGCTGGCGTTTGGAGCGAGTGAAACCTCGTTACCCTATGCGCGCGACTTTATGCTCTACATTTTGCCCGGCATGTTGGTGATGAACCTCACATTCAGTTTCAACAGCATTATGCGTTCAACAGGCTATCCTGTAAAGGCCATGGTGTCGATGTTTATCGGTGCAGGGTCAAACCTTGTGCTTGCCCCCATATTTATCTTTGTGCTGGATATGGGCATCAAGGGTGCGGCTATAGCAACTGATATTGCAATGACTATATCAATGGTGTTTGTGATGTCACACTTCTTTAAGAAAGACAGCGTGTTGCACTTTGAACGTGGCATTTATCGTTTGAAATGGAGAATAGTAGTGGGTACAGTGGCAATCGGTGCAGCGCCGAGTTTTGTGCAGGCGGCAGGATGTGCCATTAGCGGTATCATCAATACCACCGTTTATAATTATGGTGGTGACACTGCTGTTGCTGCTGTGGGTATTTTTGTCACATATACAACGCTTATTGTATCGGTTGTTGTGGGTATGTGTCAGGGATTGCAACCGATATTGGGTTATAACTATGGCGCCGGTCGCATTGACCGTTTGGGTCGTGCTTTTTGGCTTGCTGTGTGGGCAAGTACGATTATATGCACGATAGGATGTATATTCGGTCTTTTCTTTCCCGATTATATTGCCCGAATGTTTAGCCCCGATCAGAATCTCATTGATGCCACGGCCAACGGCCTCTCAATTGCCATGCTCTCGTTTTGGTTTGTGGGATTTCAGGTTATTGCCACCACTTTGTTCCAGTCATTGGACAAGGCAGCCAAGGCTATATTCTTAAGCCTTATTCGCCAAGTGATTTTCCTTATCCCTTTTTTGCTGATATTTCCGGGCTTTATAGGTCTAAACGGTGTGTGGGCATCGTTCCCGGCATCGGACATCTGCGCGACAGTAATGTCGGGGTTGATGGTGTGGTGGCAGATGCGTGCATTGCGCCGTGAGCAACGCTTGCGTCAAGCCTAATAAACTAAGTCATTCAAATGTGATGGTGCAATTGTCAAGGCTCTTGATGATTGCGAGCGACTCGATGTGTATGCCCATGTCAAGCAGTTTTTGACGCCCGTTTTGAAACCCTTTTTCAATTAGAAACGCCATTCCCGCAATCTGTGCGCCGGCTTTGCTGGCAATGTCGATAATGCCCATTGCGGCGTTGCCGTTGGCGAGGAAGTCGTCAACAAACAGTATGTGGTCATCGGCCGACAAAAAGTTGCGGCTGATGCCTACATCGTAGCAACGTTTTTTTGTGAATGAAAATACCGGAGTGCTTATCATATGTTCCATTGTGCTCGGAACATTTTTCTTGGCAAACACCACAGGCACTTGCATCAGATAGCCGACAAGTATGGCCGGAGCGATACCGCTTGCTTCAATGGTGACAATCTTGTTGATGCCCTTGTTATCAAAACGGTTTGCTATTTCTTGCGCCATAGCCATCATGAGAGCGGGGTCCATCTGGTGATTGATGAAATTGTCCACTTTGAGTGTGCCGTTGTCAAGGCATTGGCCGTCGGATAGAATGCGTTGTTTGAGAAGGTTCATAGCCGAGATTAATTATATAAATAGGATGTGAGCAATCAGCTCACATCCTATTTTGAAGTTGGTCTGTTTTGTCTATTATTTGATGATGAGTTTAGCCACTGACACGCCGTTAGCGTTGATGACTTTCATCACATACATACCTTTGGCGAGGTCTTCGGTGCCGATAGTTGCGTTGTCAAACATGTATGCAGCTTTGGCAAGTACGCCGCCCATTGTGTAGATTTCAACAGCAGTGTCGCCTTCAGTTTCGATAGTGATGGGTTCGCCTGCAACAACGGGGTTGGGATAAACTTTTGCTACTGCGGGGACTTTTACCACGCTTTCAACGCCTGAGGGGTTGCCAAAGAGCATTTCGAAGCAAGGTACTTGCACTTCAAAAGCAGTGTTTTTAGCCGATGCACCCATATCGAAACGGATAGTACCAACGCTGATGGGGTAGATGGCATTGTTGTCAATGTCCCATGCTTGGCTCAAATCGGCCATGAGAGTAGTTGTTGTATTTTTTGTAAGTTCGCCGTCAAAGATAGTCATTGTGTAGCGTTCGCCGAGGTTGTTGGTCAAAGCGATAGACACTTTTTTAACCGCAGCTTCGCCGGGGTTGACTTCAAGACGGAAAGCATAGGGGAGACTGTAGGTTTTGAGAGCTGCTGTTGCCGAGAAGTATGCGCCGCGAGCAGTGCCGTTACCTGTGTAGTTGAATTTGAAGCCGTCGCCGAGGTCAGAGATAGTCAAACCTGTGCCACCTGCTTGTTTGAGTGTCCATGCCGATGCATCAACTTCGGGAACGAAAGCTTGTGTTTCGCCTTCGGGAATTTCAACAGTGATGTTAACCGAGCCTGAGAAGTTTTCGCTTGTACCAGAAATTGTGGTTGTACCGTTCTTGATACCCAATACTTTACCGTCGGCAACCGAGCAGATTGTTTCGTCGGCGATAGTCCAATCAACGCTTGCAGCGTCAACGGGATATGTAAAGTTGCCGATTTTAGAGTTCATTTGCACGGGATATGCCTTGCGGCTGTCAACGATATAGTTGGCATAGGGCAATTCGAGGGGCGATTTGATAGTGACAATGGGTTGAGCAACTTTGATGCCGTTGTATTCGGCATAGATGTTGCCGCGAGCGATTTTTTGAGTTGCGATAAACTCGTTGTTTTCGTTGATGAAACCGATGTTTTCGTCGCAAGTGAGAGTTACGTTTTCAAGGTCTTTGGTTTTGAGAACGCCATATTGGTTGAAACCATAGATTGCGGGACGGAAACGTGCTGTTACGGGAACATTGTAGGTGCGGGGTTCAAATTCGATAATAGCCACATTGTCGTCAATGGGAGCCGAAGAGTAAACGAGCATACCGTTACCAACGGCACGTTCGTTACCGTCAGATGCGTTGTTTTTGTATTCGCCGTTTACAACCATACCGGTTGAACCGCCACCATCGAGGTTGATACCTTCCCAAGCGCCGAGCCATTTGAGAATGCGGCCTTCGTCGTCGAGAGATACACCTGCCGAACCGCTCCAACGTCCGTCAACTGCTACAGCATAAACGATTTTTTTGTCTTGTGACAAGCCCATAAATGTGCGGGGGTGAATGTCAGGGTTGCCCGAAATCACGACATTGCCGTTTTGGAGAATGAAGTGACCGCTACCGCCGAGTGCTTCCTTGATATCTTTTACTGATGGGTTTGAAGGAAGGTTGTTGGCAATAGTGATGGTGCATTCTTCGCCAACTGCCAATCCTTGGAGGAATGTTGCGTTAGCGCCTGTGCCATAGAGAACGGCTTTGCCTGCGGGAATTGAGGTTGAGCCGGTGTTGTCGGCAATGCTTTCAACGATGCAGCTGAAAGTTGTGTTTGCTGCAAATTTGAAAGCACCTTCTTTGGGAGTAATCACTACTTTTGTGCCGCCTTCAGTTGAATTTGTTGTAGTGCCATAGGCAGGAGTGTAAAGAACCATGCGATCGCCGCTGTCGTCGGCAGTGTCAAATTCGAGGTAGTGAGAGTTGAGCGTGTGAATGCGGTTAGTAACACCTTTTGACGATTTGATTGATGCACTGAAATGAACAGCATCCATATATGATTCGCGGTTGGGAGTCAACACAAACATGGGCATGCCCACGGGGTTGATTTCAACTTCTTCTTTGATGATAAGACCCATGCGCGACATGCCGGTAGCAGTGCCGTCGGTCGCTGATGTGTGATAAAAGTCACCGTTGAAAACCGCAACCATGTCATGGCCGGGAGCGTCGTTGCGTTTGTACATGTTTGAGGGTGTTTCTGATGCTACAGCTTTGCCGCCGCCGTTGCACACTTCCATTTGCACATACTCATTTGACAAGTCGATTTCAGTAACGTGGATGGTAAGAGGACGGTTGGGGAGGTGATAGAAAGCATAGGTAGTACCAGGGCCTACATTGTGCTTGGGAATGATGGTGTCGACATGTTGGTCAACGCCATTGATGTTCAAAGTACCGACAGCAGCCATCATAGACACACTGCATGCCATCATTGCCATTCCACTAAAAAAACGAGTAAAATTTTTCATGTGAATTATGTTATAGTTAATATTTTTCCAATTAATTTGTAAAAGTACAACATTATTTAGTCATACATTAATTTATAAATCGTTTTATGATTTGTTAACACGAAAAAATCGTGAATTCATCGATGGCAATAGGCGGGTTGTTGCCTATTTGAATTGGAATATAAAAGCACGATATCTGATTGCTTGACATCGAGTGTTGCGTTAACTGTTGCAGAAAGGATTATTGGTGATTTTCGTGAAAATAATTTGCGGGATAATGATTGTCAATAATGAATAAATCATTAACTTTGCCATAATCTTAACCTTGGATAAACCAAACAAAAAAACAAATAAAAATATAGTGCTATAAATCAACTTGTTATGTTGGAGAATACCAATATCAAAGTGCTTGACAAAGTAGTCGTTCGATTTTCGGGCGACTCGGGAGATGGTATGCAGTTGGCAGGCAACATCTTCACTAATGTCTCGGCTGGAGTTGGAAACCAAGTTTCTACATTCCCCGATTATCCTGCCGAAATTCGCGCTCCGCAAGGTTCATTGAGCGGTGTGTCGGGATTCCAAGTTAGCGTTGGTACGGGCGTTTATACACCTGGCGACCAAGCCGATGTGCTCATTGCAATGAATCCTGCCGCTCTCAAACAGAACGTGAAATTCCTCAAAGCCGGCGGTGTTATCATCGTCGACATTGACTCGTTCAAAGAATCGGACCTCAAAAAGGCGCTCTTTGAAACTGATGAGCCTTTCAAAGAACTCGGCATCACTGCCCAGGTGGTTGAGGTGCCCATCACATCAATGACCAAAGCAGCATTGGCCGAAACCGGTCTCGACAACAAATCGGTGCTCAAATGCCGCAACATCTTTGCTCTCGGTCTTGTGTGCTGGTTGTTTGACCGTCCTTTGGAAAGCGCATTGCAACACTTGAAAGCAAAATTTGCCAAGAAACCTGCAATCTACGATGCTAACGCATTGGTTATCCAAGCAGGCTATGACTATGGCCACAATATCCACGCATCGGTATCGACCTATCGCATCGAGACCGAGGCTGCCCGTCCCGGCAAATACACTGATATCAACGGTAACACTGCCACTGCATGGGGTCTTATTATGGCTGCCGAAAAAGCAGGCCGTCCCTTGTTCTTGGGTAGTTACCCCATCACTCCTGCAACTGACATCTTGCACGAACTCGCCAAACGCAAAGATTTGGGCGTGAAAGCGTGTCAAATGGAAGACGAAATTGCCGGCGTGTGCTCGGCTATTGGTGCTGCATTTGCAGGTAACCTCGCTGTTACATCAACATCAGGTCCCGGTTTGGCATTGAAGAGCGAAGGTATCGGCTTGGCTGTAATGGCCGAGTTGCCTTTGGTGATCATCGATGTTCAGCGTGGCGGCCCTTCAACAGGTCTTCCCACAAAAACCGAACAAACCGACTTGTTCCAAGCTCTCTATGGTCGCAATGGTGAGTCGCCCCTCGCGGTAATGGCTCCCGCATCGCCCACCGACTGCTTTACAATGGCGTTTGAAGCATGCCGTGTGGCTGTTGAGCACATGACTCCGGTTATCTTGCTCACCGACGCATTCATCGGTAACGGTTCATCGGCATGGCGCATTCCCGATGCCGACGAGTTCCCCGAAATTCATCCCCGCTATGTCCCCGAAGAATTGAAGGCTACATGGCGCGCATATTTGCGTGACGAAGAAACCAAGGTGCGCTATTGGGCTATCCCTGGCACTGAAGGTTGTGCACACCGTCTTGGCGGTCTCGAAAAAGACTATAACACAGGCGCAATTTCGACCGATCCCGTTAACCACGAAAAGATGGTTTATACTCGCAAAGAAAAAATCGATCGCATCGCCAACAATATCCCTGCTCTCGAAGTTCAATGTGATACTGATGCCGATACGCTCATCGTTGGTTGGGGTGGTACATACGGACATCTCTACACCGCTGCACAGGAACTCAACAAGGCAGGCAAGAAAGTGGCATTTGCACATTTCCGTTACATCAATCCGCTTCCCGCTAATACTGCCGAAGTATTTGCAAAATACCGTCGCGTAATCGTGGCCGAGTTGAATACAGGCCAGTTTGCCGATTTCCTTCAAGCAAAATTCCCCGAAGTTAAAATCTCACGCATCAACAAGGTGCAAGGTCAACCATTCTTGGTTAAAGAAATCATTGACGGCGTGACTAAAATTATGGAGGACTAAACAATGGAAGAAAACAAATATACAGCAGCCAATTATAAGAGCGACCAATCGGTGCGTTGGTGTCCCGGTTGTGGCGACCACGCTATCCTCAACTCGCTTCACAAGGCAATGGCGACAGTGGGCGTTGCTCCTCACATGACAGCCGTTATTTCGGGCATCGGTTGTAGTTCTCGTTTGCCCTATTACATGAACACCTATGGTTTCCACACCATCCACGGCCGTGCTGCAGCAATCGCCACCGGCTTCAAGGTGGCTAATCCCGAAATGACCGTATGGCAAATATCGGGTGACGGCGACGGTCTCGCTATCGGTGGTAACCACTTCATTCATGCAGTGCGCCGCAACATCGATCTCAACATCTTGTTGCTCAACAACAAAATCTATGGTTTGACCAAAGGCCAATACTCGCCCACAAGCGACCGTGGCTTCGTGTCAAAATCATCGCCCTATGGCACTACCGAAGATCCCTTTATCCCCGCCGAATTGGTGTTTGGCGCGCGTGGCAATTTCTTTGCACGCAGCATCGATGTTGAACTCGCCACCACACAAGAAGTGATGGTTGCTGCAGCTCAACACAAGGGTACATCGGTTGTTGAGATTTTGCAAAACTGTGTGATTTTCAACCACGGTATTCACAATGCTATCACTGATAAAGAATATCGCGCCGACCGTACAATCCACCTTCGCCACGGCGAAAAAATGCTCTTTGGCAAAGAAGGTAACAAAGGTATCGTTCAAGACGGATTTTTGTTGAAAGCCGTAGAAATCGGTGTTGACGGATACACTATTGACGATGTTCTCGTTCATGATGCTCATTGCGAGTCAAACTTCCTCCACCAGCAACTCGCTATGATGGACGGCAAGGAATTGCCCCTCGCAGTAGGTGTGATTCGCGATGTTGAAGCGCTCACTTACAACGAAGAAATCGACAAACAAGTTGCCGAAGTTCGTGCCAAGAAAGGCTTCTCGTCATTGCGCGACATGATTCTCGCCGGTGAAACCTGGGAAGTAAAATAACCCCACCGACTACATAACAAAACGACAATAGCGGCCTCAAAGCTGCTATTGTTTGTTTATGGGGTGGTGCAGATAGGTAGGCATTGTTGTCGATAGCAGTTTGTGCGATCTGCATTTGGCATTTCAGTGGCAAAAACTTGTCTTTGCACCATCTATCGCACAAAAGTGTGAGATTTATCACACAAACATGGGGATAGATGGTGATATTTGTGTTTTTTCTGTTTGTATTTTTGCGACAAAAAAT
>JAFPCM010000075.1 GCA_017390185.1 Muribaculaceae bacterium | reverse complement strand
GGTGCAGTTACCATTGCTACTAATATGGCAGGTCGTGGTACCGACATCAAGCTCACTCAAGAAGTGAAAGATGCTGGTGGTCTTGCCATCATCGGTACCGAACGCCACGAATCTCGTCGTGTTGACCGTCAGTTGCGTGGTCGTTCAGGTCGTCAAGGTGACCCAGGTTCATCAGTGTTCTATGTGTCATTTGAAGACCAATTGATGCGTCTTTTTGCAACCGACCGTGTAATGAAAATGCTCGACACTCTCGGATTGAAAGAAGGCGAAATGATTGAAGCTAAAATGGTAACCAAAGCCATTGAAAATGCACAAAAACGCGTTGAAGAAAACAACTTTGGTATCCGTAAACGATTGCTTGAATATGACGATGTGATGAACAAGCAACGCACATATATCTACAATCGTCGCCACCATGCATTGCTTGGCGAACGCGTGGGAATTGACATTGCAAATATGCTTTACGACACTATTGAGAACTTGCTAAATACTCACGAAGCGCCCAACTTCTATGAAGACCTCAAACTTGATGTATTTAAAGTACTCACTATTGAACTTCCATTTACCGAACAAGAATACAAAACTCTTGGCAAACAAGAACTCATTGACCGCTTATATCAAGCGGCCAACGAAGCCCTCGACCGCAAGAGCCAACGCATCATTGAAGTTGCTCAACCTGTTATCAAAGATTGGGTTGAAAACCGCAACGCAACAGGTAAAATTTTGGTGCCTATCACCGACGGTAAACGCATCTTCAACCTTCGTGTAGATATCACCGAAGCATACAATACCGAATGTAAAGCTATCGTAAAAGAATGGCACAAAGCCTTGTTGCTCGTCTCTATCGATGAGTTATGGAAAGAGCACCTTCGCGAACTCGACCAATTGCGTCAATCGGTTCAAAACGCTTCATACGAACAAAAAGACCCATTGGTAATCTACAAGGTTGAATCGTTCCACCTCTTTGAGAATATGCTCAACAACCTCAATGTGAAGACTATGTCGGCATTGTTGCGTGGTCAAATCCACATCCAACAACGCGAGACATCAAATGAGGAACAATCTCAACGCCAACCCGAGGTGAAACAAGCAATGCCTGAACGCCGCAACGACTATTCACAATATCGCACCTCTAAAGAGGATCTTCCTGGACAAGCTGCACAACAAGCAGCTGCATCGGCTCACCAAGGCGAGCGTCCACGTCCTCAACCAGTTGTTGCCGGTCCTAAAATTGGCCGTAACGACCCATGTCCTTGCGGCAGTGGCAAGAAATACAAAGCCTGCCACGGCAAAAATATGTAAGATTTTCAATCATCTATATAACACGAGCGTTGTCAATCGACATCGCTCGTGTTGTTTTTATTAAATCAATTAAGAGCAGAATGACAGAATTATTTTAGCATTCACCCCCTCCCCCCTTCGGGGTACTCCCCCTAAAATTATCTTCGTAAATTTCAGAGGGAGAGTTCCTTATGCTATTGGGAATATAACTATTCCTTTGTTTTTCGCAGAAAAATAGGGGGAACCTCGCAGTGCTCACATGTGAGCGAGCAGTGTATGTCGGCTTGCCGGTACACGATTGCGAGCCTCACCGTACCAGAATTGCGTATGCAATTCGGAGGGGGTTAAGCAATAATGTTAT
>JAFPCM010000074.1 GCA_017390185.1 Muribaculaceae bacterium | reverse complement strand
CGTCTGCGGGAAGAATGATGAATTCTTCTGAAGAAGGTCCGTTGGGGAAGTTAGTGTTAACCACGATGTTGCCAGCGTCGTCCATTGCGATTGCTGTACCCATACCATCGATAGTTTTCTTATCTGCCCATGTTGTGTCAGTTACAACTGTGATAGTTGTGTCTGTTTCTGTCTTAACTGTGTCAACTGAGATTGTATCAACTTTTGCGATAACTTGTGATACTGTGTAAAGTTCTTCAGTTGTTTCGAAGAATGCTTTGAGGTCGTGGAGAACACGTTTGCCGGCTGCATCCCATGCGAGAACTTGGTAGTTAGCCTTGTCGATGATGATTACATCGTCGTCAGTACCTGTGTTGAAACGGAGTTCACCACCATATTGGCTACCGGGAATTGCTTCTGTGCATTCCCAAACTTTTGTTACAGTCACTTCACGAACGGGAGCAAACTCGGGGAGTTTAGAAGGACCTACGTGAGTGAATGTTCCAGCAGCGGGAGTTTCAACTGCAGCAGCTTGAGGAATTGCATAACCTCTTACATATTCAGTTGATGCGTTACCCAAATACAAGTTGCCTGCATAGTCCCATGCAGCTGAGTAAGTGTTGTTACCACCGTTAGCAATGTCATAAACTTCAGTCAAAGTAACTGTACCATCTTCAGCATAAGTGATGTCATAAACGCCAACTTTACCTGATGCGCTTGCAGCTGCGAGGCGAGTACCTTCGGGGTTAACTGCCAAAGCACCACGACGACGAACTTTACCGCCAGCACCTTCGAAGTATTTGATTTCACCAGCAGCGTTTACATAAAGCAACGCAGGTTGGTCGTCGGCGGGAGCACCACGATATTGAACATACCAAATACCGCCACGGTTGTCACATGCGATATTAGCTGAACGGTCATAAGAGATAGTGTACTGCATGTCCAATGCTTCAACAGAAGTAGGAGCGGGAAGAGTTGCAGCTGTACCGAGTGCATACTCAACTACTGCGTTTTGGTGGAAAACTGCTTCAAGGCGGTTAGTGTTGCGAGCGAGAGCGATGAGTTTCAAATCTTCGCCAGCACCAACAACATCAAAGCCTTGTGCAGGACCTGCAACGAAGTTGTCCAAAGTGTCACGATAGATGCTATCGTTGAATTCCCAACCTTCAACAAGTGAAGTGAATTCTTCGCCAGCAACCAATGCAGCAACACTGGGAGCTACGAGATAGTAAGAACCGTCAAAGTTGTAACGACCTACAAACACGCGACCATCTTCAGCAACGCGAACTTTATTGAAGTCAGCACCAGAAGTTGAAGAAGTGTTGATACCGGGGAGTTTGTTGCCTTGGCAAGTCAAGTTAGAAGGGAAGAAACGGCCTTTGCCATCTTTATTCAAGATTTGAGTACCGTCGGCAGCAAACATGTAAAGACCGCCACCGTCTGAACCATCAGCTTGAGCACTGATATAGCCCTCTGTTTTGCCTTGTGTATAACCTTCAGCAACGAAAAGTGTACCGAAAGAAGCACTGAAAGGATTGTTGTCTACATCAAGACCACTGGGGTGATAGAAACTGTGGTCAACAAATTGTTCTACTGTTTCTTTAGCAGTAGCAACAGAAACCGCCCAAGAGTAGTCACCTGAATCTACATTTTGCAAGTTAACAGCTGCTGTGTGAGCACCTGCAGCTTGTGCGCCAAGTTTTTGAGTATAAACTACTTCACCAGCGCTGTTTTTAACAACAACGTTAACATCGGTTGCAGCTGCATTCAATGAATAGCTTACATTCAACACACCACCGGCATATTCACCAGCGAGGCCATAAGCATAGGCATTTGCTGTACCTGCAGTAGGAGTAACCGCCGCTTTGAACGAGAGGTCTCCCATTGATTCTGTATCGACAAAAGCCGATGCTACAGAACCTGCCAAGAGCAATGCTGCTCCGGCAAACGCAAATTTACGTAAGGTTTTGTTCATGATAAAATTATTTAGTTAAACAATAAAAAAGGATTTTCATGTTAGGTTAAACCATGGTCTTCGACGAGGCACTATTTAACTCGGTAAAGATAACTACTTTTACATTATCGTCCAAATTTTTAGCCAAATTTCTATTATAATAAGGTGAAAACTGCAAAAATCAGGCATCACACAAAATATCGGTTACTCTAACATTTAACACTTTTTTCTATAAAAAAGTTTGAACCAATGATTGAGTTTGGCACAAGCAGCATGGTAAATTTGCAACAGTTTCCAATGGTTATTTACCAATTTATCTTAATTTACATGATGTATTTTATCACCGAACGCAATCGCGATTTTATGGCGAGATGTCATGAAGTCGCCCGGCAGTGGCGAGGCAAAACACCCCTCACACGCGTCCAAATCGTCGAGAAAGCCTTATCTCTACCCGCTCCTGGCTACTATGTCAGTTTCAACCATGCTTGCCGATGCATCGGCCGTTTGCGCAATGGCAAATTACCCGACAAGACCTCTCCAGTCAAACGACAAATGTGGAACGAAATTGACGCCAAAGTGCGCAAACACCAGCAACGCCATCCTAATGATCCTCTCACCATCGCCCTGACTTTTGTTTTAACCACAAGCGCATCGCGATTTTTCATTGACCCCGTCTATGCCCGACGACTGTTTTACCACCTAAACAACCCTTATGCGTCTAAAATCAAAAACACTCCTCGCTCTAACATCTTGCATGCTCGCGATAGCGTGCTCCACAAAGCGACAATCGGTCAACACCGAGAGCATCGCAATGCATGCTGACAGTTGCATTAACACCAACTGGCTGCAACTCGCCTCCTCTGCTGTCAACGACAGCATTTCACTGAAAATCATCGAGATGACCCTACCCGCCGACAGTTTCAGCCCTGTCACCGTAAAAATCATGACTGCTAACCGCGTCACTTACACCAAGGCATCTGCAACCGACTCGCTATCATGGTCAAAAAACAGCAGCACTAACCTTAAATATCATAATCTGAAAACCGATAAAGCCCATACATCTTCTGACCGTTCATGGCCTGCTGCTCTATTGGGCACAACTATTGTGATCTTAATTATTTTACTAACAATCAAGCACTTATTTAAACAATGAGAAAAACATTCACCATCAATCTTTCCACCAACGCGATTACCAGCGAAGTACTCGCAGTGGCCGCGCTAAACAACATTATGGATAACAATATCGGCGACAAAATCTCCATTCTAACTCCCGACCAAAAGCCGGCCCTTGTCCGCCAAACACAAGCTTCGCTTGGCAACATCTTGTTGCACTTGTTGCCCCACGTAGCATCGTGCAACCTCAACGACCAATTGCCCACCGACGGCAGCGAACACTTGTTTAACATCGAAGTGTATCTCAACCCCGACGCTACAAGCAACGACATTATCACTTTGAGGCACAGCATTGAACACACCATCGCCCTCGACACCTTGTGCGTGTGCTATATGGAACACGACAAGGCAATGAGCGACCGATATCAAGCACTCGCAATGGAGGCTCTCAACGACATTTGCCGACTCATCGACAACACATCTGGTTCAAAATCTGTTCGTGTTATGAATTGGATTTGATAGTTCCCTGAAAATCGGTCCCTGCCGGACTTTGGAATATCCTCAAGCCAAACACCGGCAACATGGCAAACACATGCTCAAAAATCGATGCTTGTATTTTCTCGTATGCTACCCATCGCGTATCAGTTGTGAAGAAATACAACTCAATCGGCAGACCGTGTGACGTTGGTTGCAATTGTCTCACGATTTGAGTCATCTCCTGATGCACAAGAGCATGCGTGCGCAGATAACCTTCAAGATAATTGCGAAAGACTCGCAAATTCACCATCTCCCCTTCTACATCATCTATACCCTCGAGCCAACCGTTCTTTTCATAAAGGGCCAATTGCTCGGGGGTGCAGAATTTTATGGAGTTAATGTCTATGTCTATCGAACGTTTAACTCGACGACCTCCGCTATCAAACATGCCACGCCAATTCTGAAACGAATCTTTTACAAGTGCATAAGGAGGCACGGTGGTTATAGTCATATCCCAATTGCGCACCTTCACCGTGGTGAGTGTCACATCAATTACCGTTCCGTCAGCACCATACTTGGGTGCAACTATCCAATCTCCAGGTTTGAGCATATCATTTGCCGAAAGCTGCACTCCGGCCACCAAACCCAATATAGTGTCTTGAAAAACAAATGTCAATGCAGCGGCAACCACACCCAATCCGGTCAAAATAACCACAGGGCTCTTACCCACCAACACACTGATAATCACTATCGCACCCAACATTATTGCGATTATCTTCAACATCTGATAAATCCCCTTGAGCGGGTGCTGCTCAACGCCTGCTTTTTCGCATGTCAAACGATAAAGAGCCGAAATGAAAGCACACACAAGTCGCAACATTACGACCACAATGTAGATATAGCATGAACTCTCTAAGACATTTAACAACTTAGGTTTATCGCCAAACGCCACAGGTAAGAGTATGTATAACAACAGCGGCGGCAGCAAGTGACATAGACTGTCGAGCACCTTACCGCCCAACAGATAGTCGTCCCATCGCGACACAGTGCGCTGTGTTATGCGCGACACCACTTTATATAAAATCTTGTGGCAGAAATGATAGGCCAATAACACAAGCAGCACAATTATGCACACAAGCACCATGCGGCTAACAATGCCGACATCATTGACATTAACGCCCATGTGCTCAATAATG
>JAFPCM010000011.1 GCA_017390185.1 Muribaculaceae bacterium | reverse complement strand
TAGCCAACAAACAATTCATTAATCTTTATCCAAACAGTGAGCATGTCAATGGATTTGGAGATTATGAAATAATAAGCCCTGATAACATTATTGATGAAGCGTGGCGCATATACAAAGATATGCACCCTGAAACAAACTTTTGATAACTGACACCACCGTCGACTTTATAGGTTTGGCTGAGACAACTATCACATCTATCTTTGCCGAGACATCTCTTTCAACATTATCTCCAAATATTGTGCGATGACGGCCCAAGGGCTAGCCCATACAAACAAAAAAAGAGGAAACTTAAAAAGTTTCCTCTTTGCGGAGAGAGAGGGATTCGAACCCCCGGAGGTGTTACCCTCAACGGTTTTCAAGACCGCCGCAATCGACCACTCTGCCATCTCTCCAGTGGTCATCTATCTGATTTCCGAGTGCAAAGGTAATACGCTTTTTTGAACCGTGCAAATATTTTGACGAAAAAATTTCAAAAAAATTTATTTTACCTCGATTTTCTTCAATTTCAGGAGTTCTTTACCGTTTTTATCGGCCAACACGACCATTTCGTCGCTCACGGGTTGGGCCTGTTCCACTTCTTCAAGCGCAATGAGTATTGCCATTTCGCGCTCTTGATCGGGGCATGATTTCATCGTGGTGATGAGTTGCATAAACTGAATTGAGTTTGACTTGTCGGCATCAATAAGCAACATACCGTTCACGATGTTGCAACCCACATTGCCATGCAATCGCATTTCGGGTATATCAATAACCAGTTTCAATGCCTCGTCATCACACTCCTCGCCCGACACGCCGACAATTTGCCACACGCCCGAGAGATAGTCCATATTGTGTTTGCGCAGTTCCATGATTTGAGTTTTTGCACTATCAAATAGCGACAAATAAGTTTCGTTGCCTTTTTGTGCGACACTACATGTTGCCGCCTGTGACAATGCATAGTTGATTTGATATTCAAACGGTGCATTTTCACACATACGCATCGAAGACAACATATCGGTAAACACCAGTTTGTTGCCATCGAGCTCAAAGCTGCCGTTTATCACATTGCAGCCGCCATTGCCATAAAAGCGCGACTGTGCTGTTTCGAAGTAAATGAACGGGCGCTCGTCGCCGGTCACTTTCTCGCCGTTAACAAGGCTTACAGTCCATTCGCCTTCAAGTTCTTCGGGAGTCACTGCCACTACCTGTTGGACAGTAGTCACTGCTTGAGACGCATCGATCTTGACGGTTTTCTTTTTTGATTTCTTTCTTGTTTTGGTGGTTTTGGTGGCAGCGACATTGTCCACAACCTCAACCTTGGCCGATGGGTTGTCGGTAGCCACCACTTTGGTGCTTTTCTTGAAGATGCCGCAACTGCTCAACACGAGAGCCGAGGCCAATACTACAGATAAAGTCATAAATTTCATATTATACGGGTTTGATATTATTCATAATTTCGCCACAAAATTAATCAATAATTTCCATTACCGGCAATAATCTCAATGCCGTATCGCCGATTTTATGTAATTTTGTGACTCGTTTCATTTTTTATCATATTAATGAGCAGCATTTATTTTCAGTTATTTGTCACATTTCTCAAAATCGGCGCCTTCACTTTTGGCGGCGGTTGGGCCATGATTGCCATAATTGAACGCGAAATTGTTGACAAACACCGTTGGATATCGCGCGAAGATTTCTATGATCTGCTTGCCGTGGTGCAATCGTTGCCCGGCATTTTGGCCGTAAACATTGCCGTAGCCATCGGCGACAAGATGAAAGGCGGTCGAGGCAGCGTGTGCGCGGCATTGGGCACTATCATTCCGTCGTTTGTCATGATTTTGCTCATTGCCATTTTCCTCACCCCCGAAACCATCAAGAGCAATCCCACGCTCAACAAAATGTTTATGGGCATCAGGCCCGCCGTTGTGGCCCTCATCATTGCCCCGGTTATAACAACAGCCCGTGCGGCAAAGATTTCGTGGAAAACGATTTTCATTCCTGTCGGCGTGGCACTGCTCATTTGG
>JAFPCM010000073.1 GCA_017390185.1 Muribaculaceae bacterium | reverse complement strand
GTTAAGGATAAACTATGTGCCAACAAGTATATACTAGCCTTTTTTTATTGGTGTCAAAAAAAGATAAGATTATTTTGTTCTAAAAAACAAAGGGAACTATAACCGTGTTGGCACAAGCGTTAAGCTCGGTGCAAGCAAAAAACCTTACCCTAAAAACAACAAAAGCACCCATGCGGGTGCTTTTGCTTATTGAGATAATCGAGGTTTAGTCCTGATTAGTGTTTGCCTTTTTTGGCCTGTTGTTTTTGCTGTTCGCGCAACATTGCTTGTTGTTGGCGTTGTGCTTCTTCCAATCGTGCCATGAATCCGCTTTTCTTGCGGGGTTTCTTGGCGTTGGCTTTCATTTGTGCTTTTACTTTGTCTTCGTCAATGATGAAGCGGAAAGCATAGGTCTGCACAATAGTGATGAGCAATGAGAGGAAGTAGTAGTAACTCAAGCCTGATGCGTAGTCGTTGAAGAAGAAGAGGAACATTACGGGCATGAGATACATCATCCACTTCATACCGGGCATCGATGATTGTTGAGGCTGATTTTGCATGTTAATGTAAGTGTAGAGGATGTTTGTCACAGTCATGAGCAAACAGAACAAACTTACATGGTTGCCGAAGATGCTTGAAATGATGGGAATGTGAGTTTCCCAAGAGAAGATAGCATCGGGTGCAGAGAGGTCTTTGGCCCAAAGGAATGCTTCGCCACGCAACTCAATGCATGAGGGGAAGAATGTGAACATGGCGATGAGGATGGGCATTTGCAACAACATGGGCAAGCAACCAGAGAAGGGGCTTGCGCCGGCTTTGCTATAAAGTTCCATGGTTTTTTGCTGACGCACCATGGCATTTTCCTGACCGGGATATTTGTCGTTAATTTCTTTGATTTCGGGGGCGAGCAAGCGCATTTTTGCTTGCGACATGTAACTCTTGTAGGTGAAGGGGAAGAGCAAGAGTTTGATGAAGATTGTGAGCAAGAGAATGATGATACCATAGTTGCTCATGAAGCTGCCGAGGAATGTGAACACAGGGATAATAATCAATGTGTTAATCCAACGGAACAATGCCCAGCCGAGGGGAATCAATTTGGTGAGTTCGAGGTCTTCGTCGGCGTTGAGCTCATCATCATAGTCTGAGAGCAAGGGATACAAGTTGGGACCGAGGAAGATGTCGAATGAAGCGGGGTTAGCGTTGGCCGATGAGTATTCGATTGCCATGTCGGCAGTCATGTCTTTAAGAAACGCTGTTTGTGATGTTTCTTTGAGGTCAACACTGTTGAATTTGGCTCCTGTGAAATTGTCGCGCGCAATGATTACTGATGAGAAGAATTGGTTTTTGAATGCCACCCATTTCACGCGGCTATCGGCTTCTTCGCTTTCGGTTTCGAGGGCGTTGAGGTCTTCAACATCACCACCGGCATATTTGTAGTAGATTGCGCTGTTGCGTTCTTCAAATGTGCGACCGCTCTCGTTGCGCTTCATTTTTTGATACCAGTGAATGTCGATTTCTGATGTGCTTGAAGGAATGATGTCGGTCATGTTGCTCTGCTCGATGTCCATCTTAACGATGTAACTGTCGGGCAAGAGGGTGTAGCGAATGGCAAAACGGGCGTTTTGACCCAAGTTGAGAGCCATCACCACAGTTGTGTCACTTTCAACCTCGGGGGTGAAATAGAGATCGCGGGTTTCGAGACGTTGGTTGTTGGTGAGCAATGTCATGTTGAAGTCGCTTGTTGCGGGGTCAAACAACACGATGTTGCTGCTGTCATAGGCTTGATATTCTTTCAACTCGGCGCGTGAAAGGAAGCCGCCTTTGCTTGAAAGGTCGAGCGAAAGCACACTGTTTTCGAGTTTGACAGTTTTTTCTTCGCCTGTGAGATATTGTGCAAATTCTTTGTAGCGTGCAATGTTGTTGAGCTCTGATTTCAACACTTTCACTGCGAGAGAAGCCACGCGGGGTTTGCAGTTGGCCCAATTTGCAGTCAACACATCATTTATATTAATGAGGGTGTCGCCAGCAGTTACTGTGCCCGAGAGTTTGTCGCCTTCAAGGCTGAGGTTCACATTTTTGTTTTCAAGTTTGTAAACTCCGTCAACCAATGTACCATATTGCTTCACAGTGGGAGCAACGAGGGCCAGTTCGGTGGGAGTGAACGAGTCGACGAGAAGTTCGTTTTGTTGAGCCTGCTCAATAGCGTTTTGTTGAGCGGCGGCTAATTCGGCCTGGGCTTGTCGCTGACGGGCGAGTTCTTCTTCGGATGGCTGATTAAGCCACATGAAACCGAAGATGACGGCGCCCATCATCAAGAGACCGAGCAGAGTGTTTTTGTCCATTCTGTAGGGTTGAGTTATATTATTTGATTATTTAGATTCGCTGTATTCTACTGCTGCGCGTACAAAGTCAACAAACAAGGGGTGGGGATTGAGCACGGTGCTTGAATATTCGGGGTGGTATTGAACGCCCACAAACCATTGTTTGTCGCTGAGTTCAACTGCTTCGACAAAGTTGAGGGTGGGGTTGATAGCCACACATTTCATACCGGCTTTTTCCATGTCTTCGCGATAAGCGTTGTTCACTTCATAGCGGTTGTGGTGACGCTCTTGAACGTTGTCAACGCCATAGGCTTTAGCCACTTTGGTATTGGGCATGATTTGGCAATCAAAGTTACCCATGCGAGTGAGGCCGTCAACATCGGGCATTGATTTTTGGTCGTCCATGCAGTCAATAACCTTGTGGGGAGTTGATTGGTTCATCTCAGTGCTATCGGCACCTGCAAGTCCCATTACGTTGCGGGCAAATTCCACGATCATACATTGCATACCGAGGCTGATACCAAATGTGGGAACATTGTTTTCGCGACACCATTTAGCAGCAGCGATTTTGCCTTCAACACCGCGGGGTTTAGATCCGGGAGCGATGAGCACGCCGTCCATTTCGCCGAGAATTTGAGCCACATTGCCGTCGTTGATAGTTTCTGACTGAATGAGTTTGAGGTCAAGTTTGCGGTCGTTGTATGTAGCAGCCTGAATGAGCGATTCCATGATTGACTTGTAAGCATCGGGGAGTTCAACATACTTACCTACCAAACCGATTTTCACGCTCTTTTCGGCGTTTTTGAGTTTGTTGAGGAAGTTGTTCCACAAAGTCATGTCGGGCTCGCCTTCATATTTGGTGTTAGTCTTGTTGAGTACAAGAGAGTCAAACCCTTGTTCGTGCATCTTCAAGGGCACTTCATAGATGGTGGGTACATCGATTGATTGGATAACAGCCTTGGGGTCAACATTGCAGAACAATGCGATTTTGCGACGTACATCGGCCTCGATGTTGTGCTCGGTGCGAAGAATGAGAACATCGGGTTGGATACCGAGCTCTTGAAGTTTCTTCACCGAGTGTTGAGTGGGTTTGGTTTTGAGTTCTTTAGCGGCAGCAACATAGGGCATGTAGGTAAGGTGTACACACACGCAACGGTCACCGAGTTCCCAACGCAATTGACGAACGCTTTCGAGGAATGGGAGTGACTCGATGTCGCCCACAGTCCCGCCGATTTCGGTAACGATGAAGTCATACTCGCCTTTGCTGCCGAGTTTCTTGATGTTACGCTTGATTTCGTCAGTGATATGGGGAATTACTTGAACGGTCTTACCAGAATATTCGCCGCGACGTTCGCGGTTGATTACATTTTGGTAGATGCGTCCTGATGTGATATTGTTTGCTTTTGTGGTCTGAATGTTAGTGAAGCGTTCATAGTGACCGAGGTCAAGGTCGCCTTCGTGACCGTCGACAGTAACATAACTTTCGCCGTGTTCATAGGGGTTGAGCAAGCCAGAGTTGATGTTGATGTAGGGGTCAAATTTTTGGATGGTTACTCTGAAACCGCGAGCTTTGAGCAAGCAAGCGAGTGATGATGAAATAACTCCTTTACCGAGAGACGATACGACGCCTCCTGTTACGAATATGTACTTGGTTTCCACAATGATAATGTTTATATATTATTAAAGTGCAAAATTACGAATTATTCTTGATAGATAACACTAGTCGAAACGATATTTTCGCACCGTTAGTGATTTTTTGACAGAAAAAACGGCAAACAAGCCAGTGCCACCAGAGAATATCGGGTAGAAATAGCGAGGGATAGATGAACGCGATGAAAAAAATGGTTTGGCCTAATGTTTTGCTACTCAGCGATTTCGTGGCTTACAATGGTCCATCCTTGGGGTATGCCGTTCTTGTCGCGGGTAAAGGCCGTCTCGTCAATATATGCCGACTTGGTAAAGGTGCCTGTGGTGGCCACACGGTCTAGCCAATTTGTAAGGCAGCCCGATGCAGTGATGTCGGTGGCCAACATGGTGACACTGTTGAGATTGGTGCACCCGCGGAACATTGAGTTATAGCAACTTTTGGCCAAAGTTGCAACAGGCAGGACGGGCGTAGTAGTCAATGATGTGCAACCAAAGAACATTCCAAAACAGCATCTTTCGGCCAATATTGAGGCCGAAAGTGAAGGCACATTACCCAAGTTTGAGCAGCCATAGAACATGTATTCATAGCAACTTTTTGCTAATGTTGTGGCGGGTAGTTCAGGGGCATCAGTGAGGCTTGTACAGTCGCGGAACATATAGTAGTAACACTTTTCGGCAAGAGAATTGGCCGGAAGCTCTGGGGCTATGTCCAGACTTGAACACCCATAAAACATTTTTTCGTAGCAGTTTGGTGCCAAGCTGTCGGCGGGTAGTTTTGGCGGGGTGGTTAATGCGGTGCAGCCATAGAACATATTGGCGTAGCAACTTTTTGCCAATGTGTTGGCCGGAAGTGTTGGTGCCGAAGTTAATTTGGTGCAACCATAAAACATGTTGGTATAGCACAAATCGGCCAACGTGTCGGCTGGAAGTGCGGGTGTTGTAATTAAACTTGTGCAGCCATAGAACATGCTATAGTAGCATGAGGCTTTTGCCGAAGTGGCGGGCAGTTCGGGGGCGTCAGAGAGGCCTGCGCAACCATAGAACATGCCGTAATAGCACTTGTCGGCCAACGATTTAGATGGTAGTTGTGGCGCCGATGTCAAGTTGGTGCAACCGCTGAATAAATAGCAGAATAGCGCCTCGTCTGTATCGGCTGAAGCATAATTTGAGTAGTTGACCAGGGTTCGGATATCGCCCGAGCATGCTACTGAAACGGTTTTGTTGTTAAATGAAATTAGAGCATATTTAGATATGGTGGCAGCCGTGCCGGTCGCGCTCTTACCACGCAAGCGCAGTGTGCCGTTTTCGCCGCCAAAGTATATGGGCTTTGAGGCTGTGAGTTGTGTCCAAGGACCTCCTTTGACCGAATATTGCAAACTTTCGTCCAAGATGTAACTTCCTTTTAGTGTGATGGTCATTGCCTGCTCTTTGTCGGCAGTGAAAGTTAGATAGGGAATGCTGTTTAAATACACCTCAACCACGTCGGCCGTATTGACTTTGCCGTCACCGTTGACATCAACCATGTCGGTTGTGATTGTATCGATGGCAGTGCCGCAAATATAGGCATAGATAAGCGCGGCATCGTCGTTTGACACTTTGCCGTCGCCGTTGACATCGGCGGGTAATATGGTGCTTGCCATAGCGGTTGAATATAGCAATGCCACAGTTCCGAATAATATCGTCAGTATCTTTTTCATAGGATTACTTTTTTGCCGTTGATAATGTTGATTTGCCCATTTTGAGGCTCTTTCAAGCGAAAGCCTTGAAGATTGTAGATAACGAGACTGCCTGTGTTGGGCTCAATTTTATCTATTTCGGTAATTAAGCCTTCGTTTTTTGTGAATTGTTCTTCTTGTCCGTCGGTTGTGTAGCATGTGACGATGTCATCAGCAACACCTATGGCAAACACTCCCGATGTTGAGATTGTGTAATCGCCGTCGACGAGTGGGGAAAAGTCGCAATAAAAGGTGCATACAGCACCATCGGTGTTTTCAAAACTCTTGATTTTTTCGCTCGCGATTGAAACGAAATATCCGTTTGGCGTGTCGCCCGCAGTGATGACATGGTTGGCGGCACTGCGTGATGTCGGCTTGACCGAGCCAACATATACACCTTCGGGTAATGTGAGATATAATTCGATGGCGGTGATATTGATCGTGGGGTTTTCCAAGTGCAGGTCGATGGGAACTTGTGACAAATCGTCACTTTTGCCTACTGCAATATACAGTCTATTGTCGTGCAAGTCGGTTTCGGCAGCACTTATTGTCATGTATGCTACCAAACCGAGCAATAATGATGTGAGGATTTTTTTCATATACTCTGTGAACAGTCAAGTGGTAATGGGTTGTGACACAAAGTGCAAAGTTATTACATTTCCGCAACTTGTCCAATAAGCAAATC
>JAFPCM010000072.1 GCA_017390185.1 Muribaculaceae bacterium | reverse complement strand
CCTGTCAAAAACGAATATAGCCGTCGGTTGTTTGCGCGATGCAAATTTGAAGAAACGGCGTTGCTAAAAGATTGGATAAGAGTCGGTGCTGACTGCCAAGATGTGGTAGTGTATCAGCGAGTTTTAGGTTGACTCAGCTTAGTTTGATTCGGGGTTGATGGGGTGATAAAGCCATCCACGATAATCGTTGCCCATATAGCGCACCACATTGTGCCAATAGTCGTTGTCCTCGCCTGTGAGCAATGAATCAATATCGGGGATATCGGTTACAGCCCACACATTGTTTGATAATTCGCCAGCGAGTTGGCCGACGTCCCAACCGCTATAACCCAAGAAAAATCTTATTTTGCCCTCAACGGGATAACCACTGTTGATGTAGTCGATAACAGTGTCAAAATCTCCGCCGATGTATAGGCCGGGGATAATTTCTTGTGAAGAGGGGATTATGTCGCCTAAAGTGTGAATGAAATACAATCGGTCGGATGATAACGGACCACCGCAAAACAAAGGGATTTTTTCATCGCGTGTAATTGTTGTCACAACCGACGCCAAATCAAGATCGAGGGCGCGATTAAGCACAATTCCGAGAGTGCTTTTGCTCTTGTCATATTCGGCAAGGCACACTACAGCGTGATTAAAGTAACTTTCCCTTAAAAAGGGCTCGGCGACAAGCAACGAGCCCTGACAGGGAATGCGGTTTTCTATGTCGATATTGAATAATAGTGATTCAAATCTTTTCATTAAAGGAGAGAGTGGGAGAGTGTGAAATTATTCTTGTTCGGCAAGGAATTTTTCAACATCAAGAGCCGCGCGGCAACCCATTCCGGCTGCTGAAATAGCTTGGCGGTAGCGTGGGTCGGCAACATCGCCTGCAGCAAAAATGCCGGGAATGTTTGTGGCCGATGTAGGACCTTCAAGTTTGATGTAGCCAGTTTCGTCGAGGTTTACATGACCGCGAACGATGTCGGTGTTGGGCTTATGACCGATTGCAAGGAAAAATCCGTCGATAGCGATATCAAAAAGACGCTCGTTTTCAGTGCCTTTGTTTTCGACAAGGTGTGCGCCTTCAACAAATTCTTCGCCAAAAAGGCCTACAGTGTTGGTGTTGAAAAGCACCTCGATGTTTTCTTTGTCAAATACGCGTTTTTGCATTACTTGTGAAGCACGCAAATGGTCTTTGCGCACAATCATATATACTTTAGCTGCAAGATTGCTTAAATAAAGCGCTTCTTCACAAGCGGTGTCGCCACCACCAACAACAGCCACTGTCTTTTTGCGGTAGAAGAAACCGTCGCAAGTAGCGCAAGCCGATACGCCGAGACCATTATATTTTTGTTCGTCGGGCAAACCGAGATATTTGGCTGATGCACCTGTGGCAACGATGATTGTGTCGGCAACAACAGTTGAACCGTCGTCGATAGTTACAACATAGGGTCGGTTGCTGAAATCGATGCTTTTAACGATGCCTGTGCGCATATCAGCACCAAATCGTTCGGCTTGACGGCGCAAGTCTTCCATAAGTTGAGGACCTGTAACGCCTTCGGGATAGCCGGGAAAGTTCTCTACTTCGGTTGTGATGGTTAATTGTCCGCCAGGTTGCAAACCTTCATAAAGGATAGGCGACAAATTGGCACGAGAGGTGTATATGGCAGCTGTGTAACCAGCAGGGCCTGAGCCTATGATGAGGCATTTTGTTTTGTTTTCGCTCATATTGTTTGTTTTTGAATTTTTATCGTAGGTCAATAATCTCAGCACTTGGGAAGGCTTTTTTGTCGAAATTGAATGTTGATGCTGGTAAAGATGCACCTTCTTTTATGCTATTGGTGACAATGGTAATTGTCTCGCCATTGTCGAGAGATAATTTGATTTCAGTGGGATACAAAGTGGTGTTGTTCAAGGCGAGAACAATGCTTGTGATAGCTTCGCCTCGGCTTGACAATGGTGTTAATCTGATTTTTGTAACTCCATTGCTGTTGCTGATTGTCGTAGCCGAATAGGCCTTGCGAAAGGCGCTGACGATTGCAAACGGATTGATTTGTTGCAACTCGTCGGGCGTTGGCTCTGTAATGCTCACTTCGTTGCTCGCTTTTGAATAGGTCCATTGAGTGCGACCGTTATACCAAATCGATAATCCCGACATTTCAATGACAAAACGGTCGCCAGAAATGGTGATTTTGCCATTTGAGGAGTTGCCGTTGCCCGACAATGTGAAACTTGCCGATATTGATTTTGTGCGTTGAAATTTGTCGGCTGCTTTGTCGAGCAATGCAGAGCCATCATTGGCTGAAACCGAAAGGCAGCAACCGAAAATGGCAATAAGAATAGAGATGTATCGAGTCAATGATTTCATGAGTTTAAAATCTTGTTGCGATGGCTTATTTGTTGTTTAAGATTTGTTCGAGTTGAATGTAGTCAACCAAGACTTGACGAGGTTTACCACCTTGTGCCGGTCCTACTATACCAACAGCTTCCATTTGGTCCATAATGCGACCGGCTCGGTTGTAACCGATGCTATAGGTGCGTTGAATTGACGATGTTGATGCTGATTGAGAGTTGACAATGACACGGGCAATTTCGTCAAATAAGGGGTCGCGCTCGGTTAGTTTTGTCTGTGAAATGCCTTCGCTGTTGCTCTCGGGAATGTAGTCGGGGAGCATATAAGCGTGGCTATAGCCAATTTGTTCGTCAATGCTGTTGCAAATAGCTACAACCTCTTCGGTTGAGATAAATGCACATTGAACACGCTCGATTACACCGTCGCGAGAGAATAGCATGTCGCCTTTACCAATCAATTGGTCGGCACCGGGTCGGTCGATAATGGTGCGTGAGTCAACCATTTGATTTACGCGGAAGCCGATGCGGCCTGGGAAGTTGGCCTTGATGAGACCTGTAACAACGTTAGTTGACGGGCGTTGTGTGGCAAGAATGAGGTGGATACCCACGGCGCGCGCTTTTTGAGCAATGCGTGAGATGGGTGTTTCGATTTCTTTGCCTGCTGTCATAATCAAGTCTGCAAACTCGTCAACGATAACCACGATGTAGGGCAAGTAACGGTGGCCCTTTTCGGGGTTAAGAACGCGACGGCTGAATTTTGCGTTATATTCTGTGATTGAACGAACATTGGCTTTGGTAAGGAGTGCATATCGGTTGTCCATTTCAACACACAATGATAGCAATGTAGCCACCACTTTGTTGGGATCGGTTATTACTGCATCTTCTTCGTCGGGAAGTTTTGCTAAGTAGTGGCGTTCAAGACGGCGGTATAGGCTGAATTCGACCATTTTGGGGTCAATGAGCACAAACTTGAGCTCAGCCGGATGTTTTTTGTAGAGCAGTGAGGCAATGATAGCATTCAAACCAACAGATTTACCCATACCGGTTGCACCAGCAACGAGAAGATGAGGAATTTTGGCCAAGTCGGCAAGGTATACCTCATTTGAAATAGTAACACCAATGGCAATAGGTAGTTCGGCCTTTGACTCTTGATAGGTCTTTGATGAGATGATTGAGCGCATAGGCACGATTTTGGGCTCTTTGTTGGGAACCTCAATACCGATTGTGCCTTTGCCAGGGATGGGTGCAATGATGCGGATACCTAATGCGGCAAGGTTGAGGGCGATGTCATCTTCAAGGCGTTTGATTTTTGCGATGCGTACACCTTCGGCAGGGACAATTTCATAAAGAGTAACAGTAGGTCCAACGGTTGCCGAAATGTTTGAAACCTCAATGTCATATTGTTTGAGCACATCTTTAATGCGCTGTTTGTTGTTCTCTTGCTCTATGTTGTCAACACTTGGCGCAGATGTGTCCTGATCTGAAAGCAAATCAATAGAGGGGAAACGGAATTTAGACAACTCTGCTGTCGGGTCATATGCATTGGTGTTAATACTTGCTGCTTCTTCTATTTCTGTAGCAGTTATTTGCATTGAGTTGTCGTCGGAATTTTCCTCTGTTTGAGAAATGGTGTCCTGGGGCGTTTCTTCGACAGTCTCTACAACAACCTCTTCTATTGGAGTAGTTTCGTCGGTTGAAATATCGGTAGTGACATCAAAGTCAACAATGATTTCTTTGCTATCGTCTTCTGCTTCTTTGTGCTTTTCGTCTTCGGCGGTGTTGTCAGTAGCAGTGTTTTTTTCTTCTGCTTCTCGGCGCAAACGTTCTTTGCGAGCATCAATAGCAGCTTTGTATTTGAGTAGGATTGCTCTGATTTCAGTGAAAAAGATCGCAATAACAGAAGCGGCCAAAAGAAGACTGACGCCAATAGCTCCCCATGGTCCGGTGTATTTGATCAGGAATGTATTAACATAATGGCCATGATCTCCGCCTAAATGGAAGATGCAGTCGTTGTAAAGAGTGATTAGCCCAACTATTACTGATGCCGCTATGGCAACGATGATGCTCTTGAAAGTGCAACTCCAGAAGTTGAGTTTGTAACGGCCCATTAAAGCCAGTCCGATCAATGTCAAGTAAAATACAAGTGCAAAAGAGCCAACGCCGAGGCCTTTACCGATGAGGTAATGAGCAGAAACGGCGCCAACAGGGCCTCCTTCATTGTCGATATTTTGCTGACTTGCCATTTCGTTCAACGGAAGGTTGAGCACTTGGCTTTGGTCGGCATCGGCAGTAAAGAAGTAGGAGATGGAAAAAATGAGGATAAATGCCGCCACAAGCAAAATTACGATACCGAAATATCCGTGTGTAATTTTGCTTTTGAAGAAATTGATAAATGCCGATACGTGTTTTTCGGCAGTGTCGGGATTTCCTACAGTTTCAGTCTCGTTTTTAGGTGTGTGTTTGCCTTTGAGTTCCATTTCGTCTAATGTTGGAATCTCATCGGGATCATACCCTTTGCGGGTTTTTCGTTTTTGGTCCATAGTTTAGTCGGTTATGATAAAGTTTAGAGATTATGTAAGGCTTCGATAGTTGCAATGGGGTCTTCGGCCGAGAATACGAAGTTACCGGCTACAAGAATATCAGCGCCTGCTTGGGCAAGAAGAGCTCCTGTTTCCATGTTCACACCACCGTCAACTTGGATGGTAGCTTTTGAGCCGCTTTGGTTGATGAGTTGGCGCAATTGAGCCACTTTTTTGAGCGTGCCGGGAATGAATTTTTGACCGCCAAATCCGGGGTTAACCGACATGAGTAGAACCATGTCTACTTCAGTAACTATGTCTTCGAGCATTGACACTGGAGTTGCCGGATTGAGCGTTACACCGGCTTTCATGCCTGCATCTTTGATTTGCTGAATTGTGCGATGAAGGTGGGGGCACACCTCATAGTGAACATTCATGATTTCGGCACCGCAGTCTCTCACTTGTGACACAAATTTCTGAGGTTCAACAATCATCAAGTGAACATCAAGGGGTTTTGTCGCAATTTTTTGAACAGCTTTGATGACGGGAAAGCCGAATGATATATTGGGAACAAATACACCGTCCATGACATCGAGGTGAATCATGTCGGCAGCACTTGCGTTGAGCATTTCTACATCGCGTTGCAAATTAGCGAAATCGGCAGAAAGTAAAGAGGGAGAAACTTGCATGGGATATAATTGGTTTATTTTGTTTGACTAATTTTTATTTCTTGGGTTTAAATATGTTCCAAAGGATGAACAACACGCAGAGGCCGCCGATGGCAAGACCCGCATATGTCAAATAGTGGTTATATTCTTCTACTTTGGCGAGTAGTTCTTCGGTAGTTTCAATGCCGGGAATGCTTGTGAGAATGAATCCGACAACTGCCAATGCAATGTTCCAAATCATTGCGCCAAGGGTAGTGAACAATGTGAATTTGGCTACATTCATTCGCGCCAAACCGGCGGGGATTGAAATTAATTGTCGGATGCCGGGGATTAGGCGACCAATGAAAGTCGATACAGCACCATGTTTGTCAAAATATTGCTCGGCTTTTTCTACTTTTGACTGATCAAGAAGGCAGATGTGCCCAAGTCGGCTGTTGGCAAAACGGTAAACAATTGGTCTTCCGAGCCAAATAGCTAAATAATAATTGATGAAAGCACCAGCTAAAGCTCCCAATGATGCAAATGCAACAACCAGATATATGTTCATTGAAGAGCCTTCTTGCAATGCTAAATAGGCTGCGGGAGGAACAACAAGTTCGGAGGGGAAGGGTATGAACGAGCTTTCGATGGTCATGAAGATAAACACAAACCAATAGTTGGCGTTTTCACAAAACCAAGTGAAGAAATCGCTGGCCCAACCGCCAGAGTCTAAAAGTATAAAGTCAAGCATAAATTTATCGGTTATCTAATTAATCATACAAAGATACTTATAAAATTCCAATCGTTTGGAACATATCGCGATAAAAATCGGCTTTTTGTTCTATAGGGAGCGGATATGCTCTTGATGTAGAGGGCATTCGGTAGATGTTTATTGTGCGATTATTTAAATCGGCGGTTGAGGATTTGCCAACTGCAGGAACATTGGTTCCAGTCACTTGCCCAATGATTTGTGCCGCTTTTTCGCCTGTGGAAACTATGGTGTGGCAATTTGGCATCTTAGCGATGACGTCATTAAGTGGGAGAGGGGTGACAACTTCAAGATATTTGTCTGACGCATTGTCTTTTAGTCGCTTTACTTCAAGTGCCGCATCGCCCATTGCTATCCCTTTGCTATAGAGGAATTTTAAAATATCGTCAAGTCGGAATTGCTTAGCGGTTGTGTCGTAAAAATAATCTTTGTCGGCAAAGAAAACCAGTCCTATTATGCGCCAAAAATCGTTGATGCGATTGGGGTAATAAAATTCCATTGACCAACGGTTGCTTTTTGGCGGAAATGCTCCGAGAATCAGCACCCGAGAGTTTTCTGGGACAAAAGGCTCCCATGGATGGCGTTCAATAGGTATGTTTGTCCCTTAATACGGGCGGTGGACTTTTTTGCGCATTCATAACAGATTCGTCCACTTCGGATTTCTGATCCACATATCTCACAGCTTGCATTCACTGGAGAATTTTCTGTAGTTTCCAGTCTGGTACGTTTCCAATATAAATCTACAATCTCTGTACTGACACCGGTAGCATGAGCAATTTCAGAGATATTACTCATAGAATCCCACCATCATATAATTAGTTGCTCAATATACATTTGCTCTTGGATTTATAATGTTATTTTTTGCATCGACAT
>JAFPCM010000071.1 GCA_017390185.1 Muribaculaceae bacterium | reverse complement strand
GGACAATCGCGCCACAACTCATCGAGCAATGCGAGTGCATCGGCCTCATACTGCGCCGCACTATAATAGTCGGTCAGTCCGAGAGTTCCCACAAAATGGTGGGGAACGGCCGCAAGTTCATCGGCCGTAGGAGCGGCCGTGCCAATGGGAATGTCACGATAGAGTTGTCGGGAGTCCGCCGACAAGATGTGGCAACCAAGCCGTTGCGCAATGGCAATCGACAAAGCCGTCTTGCCCGAGCCTGTGGCTCCGGTAACAACAATGAGAGTGGGATTAAGCGACATCGGCGCTATTAGGTAAACAGGGCTAAGGATTATTTATATCTTTCGGCAACGATGCGCGAAATTTCGACAACAACCTGCATAGCTTTTTCCATCGACTCGATGGGGACAAACTCATAACGGCCATGGAAGTTCAAGCCGCCAGCAAAGATGTTGGGACAAGGCAAGCCTTTGAACGAAAGTTGAGCACCGTCAGTACCGCCACGAATGGGCACAACATTGGGCACAACCTCCACATTTTTCATCGCCTGCTCGGCAATGTCGATAATGTGCATCACAGGCTCAATTTTTTCACGCATATTATAGTATTGGTCTTTCAATTCAAGTGTAGCACACTCAGGAAATTCCTTATTGATTTTGCGAGTAAGATGTTCAAACTCTTTTTTGCGACGTTCAAAACGGTCACGGTCGTGGTCACGAATAATATAGGTAAGTACAGTTTTCTCAACCTCACCTTCGATGCCTACTAAGTGGTAGAAGCCTTCATAACCCTCGGTATGTTCAGGAGTTTCCCAACGCGGCAACATGATAGCAAACTGAGTGGCAACACGCAACGAGTTCACCATCTTGTGCTTGGCATATCCGGGATGCACATTACGGCCCTTGAAAGTAACACGTGCCACAGCAGCATTAAAATTTTCATATTCAAGTTCGCCCACTTCGCCGCCGTCCATAGTGTAAGCCCAGTCGGCGCCAAATGCTTCGACATCAAACTTGTGAGCGCCAAGACCTATTTCTTCGTCAGGGTTGAATGCCACGCGAATATCGCCGTGCTTGATTTCGGGGTGAGCCATCAAATACTCCATCGCTGTGATAATCTCGGCAATACCGGCCTTATCATCGGCACCAAGCAAAGTATTACCATCGGTAACAATCAGTTTTTGGCCCACATAGTGAAGCAACTCGGGAAATTCAGAGGGAGACAACACCACGCCATTATCGGCATTAAGCACAATATCCTTACCGTCATAATCGCTCACAATGCGAGGATTTACATGACGGCCCGACATATCGGGCGATGTGTCAAGGTGAGCAATAAAACCGACTGTGGGCACATTGCCATCAACATTACCCGGAAGAGTGGCCATCAAATAGCCATTATCGTCAAGAGTAACATCTTTCATACCCATAGCATTGAGTTCCTTTTCAAGATATTGGGCAAACACCATTTGACCGGGAGTCGAAGGCGTAAGATTTGTCAACTCATCACTTTGAGTGTCGAACTTCACGTAGTCCAAAAAACGATTTACCAAATTATTCATAGCGAAAGTATTATATATCTGAGGTT
>JAFPCM010000010.1 GCA_017390185.1 Muribaculaceae bacterium | reverse complement strand
TCCCCCTATCCACTTCGTGGCAGAGGGACACTTGACAACACAACGACCCCGGAAACACTAGGTTTGTGCACCAGCAAGTCCTCCACTGCTTTTTGCGGAGAAATTTCGGAGCAAAAAATAGGGGAGGTGGGGCAAAGCCCCGGAGGGGTTAAGGATAAACTATGTGCCAACAAGTATATACTAGCCTTTTTTAATGTAGGGTGGCGCGCTTGCTAATGCCGAAGATTATTCCTAATTTTGTATCTCAAACATCAATCAACAATGCAACCGATTTTTCTCATAGGATACATGGGTTGTGGCAAATCGACCATGGGACGCGCTTTGTCACGAACTACCGGCATTCGCTTTATAGACCTTGACAACTATATAGAAGGCCGATATCACTTGACTGTGAAAGAGATTTTTGCCCAAAAAGGCGAGCAAGGATTTCGCGAAATAGAGCGTAACATGTTGCATGAAGTTGCCGATTTTGAAGATGTCATTATTGCATGTGGTGGCGGCACACCTTGCTTCTTTGACAATATGGACTACATGAACAGCCATGGCACAACGGTGTGGCTCAATACCCAGCTCGATAAGTTGCACACTCGCTTGATGCGCGGACGCCACAAACGCCCTTTAATTGCCGACAAAGATGACGAGCAGTTGCGACAGTTCATTATTGACGCTCTGGAGGCACGCCGTCCCCATTATGAAAAGTCACAAATCACATTTGCTTCTGATTTGCTCGACACCAAAAGCGAGATTGATGACACCGTTAAAGAATTCATGGAGCAATTGTCGCTCCCTCTTGACATAAAACCTTAGTAAATACTATAAAATGGCACAACGAAAATTTTATGTAGTGTGGGAAGGGCATAACCCAGGCATTTATGATTCATGGGAAGAGTGCAAAGACCAAGTTGAAGGTTATCCCGGAGCAAAATACAAAGCGTTTAACGACCAAAGCGAGGCCACTGAGGCGTTCAGAGGCTCGGCCGAGGAACATATAGGCATACTCAAAACGATTGCCTCTCACAAGCCCGTAAATGTTAATTATGAGGCATTCCCCGAAATTATACTCGATAGCATAGCTGTCGATGCTGCTTGCTCTAAAAATCCGGGGCCGATGGAGTATCGCGGAGTGGATACCAAAACTGGCATTCAGATATTTCACTTCGGGCCGTTGGAAGACGGCACCAACAACATCGGCGAGTTTTTGGCGATTGTGCACGCATTGGCAATGATGCAAAAACAAGGCACTACATTCCCCATTTATTCTGATAGCCGCACGGCACAGGCATGGGTGAGGGAAAAACGATGTAAGACGACATTGCAACGCACCGGTCGCAATGACAAAATATTTGAACTTATAGCACGCGCCGAATATTGGTTGCAAAATAATGCCTACTCAAATCGCATTATCAAGTGGAAAACCGAGGAATGGGGTGAAATTCCCGCCGACTTCGGCCGCAAATAACCGAATATTCAGAGATAAATATAAAAAGATACGCTCTTTGAAAGAGCGTATCTTTTATTTTGTCACCGTAAAGTTTGGCGAGTGTTATGCCGTATGTTAGTTGAGGCGGAGGAATGTGACTGTATTGCGGCCGTCGGTGCCGAAACTTGAAGTGCTTTGGCCGGAGATGAGGTTAATCTCAAATTGAACACTGGCACCGCTTGATGTGCTGCGGCCTTTGACACGCAAGTGGGGGTAGTTGCCGCGTTTTACAATAGAGTATGAGGGCAATACGATTGAGTCAAGTTCTTTTATTGTGTAGGTGTAGTTGTTTACTTTACCTGTGAGTACATCCATTTCGGTAACGCTAATCACTGATTTGTCGATGTTTGCGCCATAGCATTTGGCGCCGTAAATAGTAGCGTCGTATGATTGTGTCAATGCATCGCAGAAAGTACTCGAAATTTCCTCACGAGAGAGAATGTTGGCCGACGGGTCATATTTCACGAGATAAATGTCATTGGGGTTAGTGCAGTTTTCGTTACCGTAAAACCACCAAAACGCACCGTTTATATAGCCAAATGAGAAGGCAAATTTGTTATATGAGTTAAACAGGGAGGGGTTTAGGTCTTCTTGTGCTGAATAGATTTCAGTGCATTCTGCATTTGTCAATTTTGACACATGGATTGTGTTGTGCATATTTCCGTTTGTGGGAGGTTTGCTTGTAAACAAGAACACATTGCCGTTGTTGTCACATTGAATGTCAAAGAAATTGCTGTCTTTTATGGTGAAGGCATTGTAGGTGTTGTTGGCGAGGTAAACATGAACCGTATTGGGGTTTTGCAATATGTAGATGTTCTCGTCTTTGTCAACGCCAAATTTGTTGTTTAGAGAATGGCTTTGGGTGAGTGTGGCAACCTCTAACGCGTCGCGTTGGTCAATAACTTTTGCGATGTCTCCACGGTATTTTTGGATGAACAGGTTGCCTTTGCTTGATGTCAAGTGTGAGTTCGGTGCAAGTGAGTTTACCGTAAATACGTTTTCCCAACAATAAAGTTTATCACCGGGTAAGACTTGTTCGAATTCGCTAATCCCTTCTAATGCGAGATATGCAAAAAGTTCTTGGCGAGATACATCAAACAATGCTCCGTCAGACTTGCGAATGAGATATTCCATTGTGAAGCCCAATGTTTGGCCGTCGGGGAAATGTCGGTTGCAGATGTCGCGTGCTTCGTCGCTGAGGTTGTTGCTGACGATTTGGTATTGGCAGCCGGCAAACAAGATGTATTTGCCCAAGTCAGCGATGAATGATGGCACTACTTGAACGGCGTTTGAGAGTTCTTTCTGAATCTTTGTTTCGTTGCCTTTGTCGTCGCTTGTCACTTCAAAATAAAACACGGTGAGCGTGATTTCGTTTTTGTCATTGACGCTATAAAGCGAGACTACATTTTCGGCTGTTTCGCCACTGCGCGATGCGTTGGCGTTGTCGAGTACGGCAAATCCCGATACATTTGACATGTCGATTTTAGTGGGGCGAACGGTGTAGTTGACGCCGGGGTCCGATTCGCAAGATGCGAGTGTGATTGTCAAAAACAAGGCAATGAGAGTTGCCGCTTTGCATAAAAAGTTATATAACTTGGTCATATTTGGTTATTTAGGGTTTTATTTTTCAGAGAGTTTTTTGAAATAGAAGTCGAGCACGTCGCGGGCGGCGGTGAATGAACTTTGCTGGTTGCCCAATACGCGTCGTTCTTTGTCGATGAGCAGTGCATCAACATCTTCGTTGTTGTAGAAGTGGTTGCGCAACTGCTCGTTGATGGTTTCATACATCCAATAGCGGGCCTGTTCTTGGCGTTTGCGCTCAAAGTAGCCGTTTTCTTTGATAAAAGCAAAGTAGCGGTCAATCATTTCCCACACCTCGGGAATGCCTATTTCGTAGTATCCCGAATAGCACAACACCTCGGGCATCCAACCCGACAATGTGGGCGGGAACAGGTGTAATGCGCTGCGAAATTGGGCCTGGGCTAAACGTGCGCGGTCAATGTTGTCGCCATCGGCCTTGTTGATGACAATGCCGTCGGCCATTTCCATGATGCCGCGTTTGATGCCTTGCAACTCGTCGCCGGTGCCGGCAAGCTGAATGAGCAAGAAGAAGTCGACCATTGAGTGGACGGCTGTTTCGCTCTGCCCGACGCCTACGGTTTCGACAAATATGTTGTTGTATCCTGCCGCTTCACACAGCACGATAGTCTCGCGTGTTTTGCGCGCCACGCCACCCAATGAGCCTGCCGAGGGGCTGGGGCGAATGAATGCGTTAGGGTGAATCGACAGTTTTTCCATGCGGGTTTTGTCGCCAAGGATACTGCCCTTGGTGCGTTCACTCGATGGGTCAATGGCAAGTACTGCCAACTTGCCGCCGTCTTTGAGCACATGCAAGCCGAAAGTGTCGATAGATGTACTCTTACCCGCGCCAGGAACGCCGGTGATGCCTATGCGGCGCGAGTTGCCCGAATGGGGCAGACATTTCTCAATGATTTCTTGTGCCAAAGTCTGATGCTCGGGCGATAGACTCTCAACGAGAGTTACCGCACGGCTCAATGTGGTGACATCGCCTTTCAAAATGCCCTCGACCATTTCGCCCGAAGTGGGCAATGGGCGACGGCGACGGCGCGTCATGTAAGGATTTACTATTGGAGGCTGGGCCACGCCTTCATTAACGGTGAGGCCTGCAAATTGATCGTCGTTTTCGATATGTTCCATGGTAATGATTTTTTATTTTATTTCGCCCACTACGCGAACTGATGTGTTGTGCCGTTCCGGGTCGTTTGAAATGATAGTGATGCGTGCGTTGATGATTTTGTCAGATGATTTAGAAGGGTCGATGCTCACCTTGATGCGAGCGGTTTTGCCTTTCTTGATCTTGGTTTTGTCAACCTCAATGTCAATGCCTTCGGTGCCATATACGCGGCGAATGAGTAGCGGGTCGTTGCCAAAGTTCTCGATGGTGAATTCCTTGGTAACAATACCTTGGTCGTGTGTCAGTTGTCCCATGTCGAGGCGTTCGGGCGAGATGGCAATGGCGGGAGCGTTCATTCGTTCGCCGGGAGTCATTTTAGAGAAATCTTCTTCAATAACGGCAGAAACCTTAAACGCAAACGGCTCGGCCCCGGGTGTTGGGATAAGCGTGATTTCGTCTTCAATCAAGCCCCATTTGTCGCATTTGAATGTGTTGAGATAGAACGAAAACGACAATTGCTCGCCGGGAGGAACCTCTTTGGGTGCCGACATGATACTCAAATATTCGGGTGCATTGAGCCATTGCGGACGCAGAGTGTCGGTGCTTTGGTTGTAGGCATCGACAAATGCACTCTTGGCCTTGCCGCGTTTTATTTCGCCTAATGCGAGGGAGTGGTTGCGCAGTTTCAGCACGCCGGCGTCAACCGGATAGCGCACCTTGATGGTCTTGTCCGAAGCCACCACTACGCCCGATATGGTGAGTGTAGAGCGCGATTCCTCGCCGTTGGTGTCAATATAAATCTTTTTTGAGAAACGACCGGGACGGCCCACGGGGTCATAGGCGACAGTGATGTCGAGCGTATCTCCGGGGGCTATGGGTTTGGTCGAGTATTTGGGAGTGGTGCAACCACACGAAGCACGGGCTTTGACTATTACCAGCGGCTCGTCGCCCACATTGATGAGTTGCATGACACATTCGGCATCACCATCGTTTTCGTTGATAGTCCCAAAATCATGTTTGGTGTTTACCCACAAACCCTTAGGGCCTGCAAATGCTATGCTATATATTGCAAGCAATGTTGCAAAAATTATCAGTTTTTTTGTTGTCATGCGTTATCAATCTTTTGGCACTACAATTCCGGATAATTTCAAGGTAATGCGTTTTTTTGCATTTGTGAAAATTTTCACTGTGCGCTCAAATTCGCCAGGTCGGCCTGCTGGATTATATGAAACCTTTATTTTGCTTTTCACTCCTGGTGCGATTGGATCGCGAGGATATGACGGGGTTGTGCAACCACATGATGTGCGCACATCTAATAATACCAACGGCTCGTCGCCGGTATTCTGAAATTCAAATACACACTCAGCAACTCCGTCTGATTCTTTTATGGTGCCGAAATCGTGTGATTTTGTTTCAAACGTGATTTGAGGACCGTCGCCTGCCACCATCGTAACTGCCGACAATATCAAAGCCCAAAAAGCAACTAAAATCCTTCTCATAATTTATGATTATTATATAAGACTTGTAAAGATACAACAAACACCCAAACCAACGACTTTACTTTGCGTTAATCTATCTTAAAGAATAGATGTATCAAAACCTGATAAGACTGTTGTAAGTGGCGAATTTTGAAAAAAAGAAACCCCGAAGCAATGCTCCGAGGTAACTATATTTATAGGTGGATGTAATTAAATATCTTCCATGTCGCTTTGGATTTTTGCTTCTACATTCAGTGTATCACGATAACGGATAACAACCACACCCTCGTAAAATCCTCCTGATTTTTCTATTGAGATCTCAATATCACCACCTTTGGTTTCCCATGCGCTGCCCCAAACAACTGTACCTTGGTGTACCTCAGCCATCTTAGAGATGTTATCATCTCCATAAGCAGAATTCTTTTCTTTTGAAATATCAGGTTTTCCGTATTTACGAGTATATAACTCTTTGTAATATTCGTAAGTGTTTACTAGAGTATTCCATTCTCCAGAAGAATCGAAAAGCACAGTAACACCAAACACATTTTTGCCGTCATCAGCGGCAACAACGCCAACAGTTGCGGTTCTTCCAGTAAAGTCACCGGAGAACAGCGTTATATTGTTTTCACGGCCGATTTGTGTAAAACCTTTGGCCTTTAGCTGTTGGCAAAATGATGTCATTGTTCCAGTAATAGGAATGCCTTTGAAAGAAAGGTGTTCTTGTGCCATACTGCAAAGCGCAAAACCAACGGCAATCAAAACAAAAATAAGTTTCTTCATGATAAAAAAGTAGTTAATTTTAGTTCCAATCGTTTAGATTTTTGATGTATTCATTTAGTTCGTCATTGTTAGATCTCAAAATAATCTCTGTCGATGTCTTTAATCTCATAAGTCTGTTTCACAGATACACCGAGATTGTATTGGATCATATATTTAGCCAACATCTTGCCGTCAATAAGGACTATCTTTATATCACTTCCTGGCTTGAATTTAAGGGCTTCGTCAGTAAATTCAGATGTTGTGATAAATACTCCTTTCTTGGCATTCTGACCTGTAATTGCTCCAACGAATTTTTGTATTTCAGGGCGAGAAACTTTGTTGGTAGCCCATTTCTTAGCTTGGATGTAGATGTTATCAAGCCCCAATTTATCTTCTTTTATAATTCCGTCAATACCTTCGTCACCTACAAGTTGTGTAACCATAGCTGAATCGTCGAAACTGCCACCATATCCCATTTTCACCAATAAGTCAACTACTAATTTTTCGAAAAATTGAGGAGTTTGACGGTTTATAACTTCGCGCAAATCTGCGATTAAAGATTCGTTTATTTCAGAATAAATATCCTCAATTTGTTCGTTTGGACTTATTTCTGACTTAATTGTAGGAGTCTCTTTTATCTCTGATGAAGCTTTTGAAGAATCACTTCTTCTATTAATAAAATCACGGAAAGATTCAAAATTGTCAACTAAGAATTTACGAGTGATTTTTTGAATGTTTGATTGCAAAAGAATCTTACCAGCAGTAGTAATTTTATAAATACCTCTTTCTGGAGATTCAACGAGTTTCGCTTGTTTGAGATAAGTAGCTGCCCATTGCGCTCTATCATACAACTGAGTTTGAGAACCTCCACGGGTTCGCATATTTTTATCTTCTTCTGATAAATTGAAATGCTTAGCAATCGCTTCGTCCATTTCTCGTTTTGTCTTTGGCTCTCCATTTGCCAATATGTGCAGAAATGGAAACATAAATTCTTCAAAAACAGGTATCATATAATCAAGGATTATTTAGTTAATTCGTCATTTGTAGCAAATTGTGTGTAGTAGGTGGTTTTATCTCGTTTTTGCTTTTGTTGACTATTGAGGGTAAATTCCTACAAGTACATACACATCTGCAGTCTCGATATTAGATAATATTCTTCAGGTATATTGTTGGTAGCAAACTGAGACAGCAACAAGTGTTAGCTGCTTTCTTCGCGTACATTTTGTATTCGCGTTTAAGCGCAAAGATAATCAAAAAAAATAAAACTATAGCCATATTGTGGCGCAAAGATAATAATTATGAGTTGTAATGATACTGCCCGTTTACAAATTCAAGCCGAGGCCGAAGAGGGCGTAGTCGTAGATGATTGGGTCGGCGGGATTGAATGTGCGCAGGGTTTGGGTGAGTTCGACTGTTGTGAGTCGGTCGTTGGCGCGTCGGGTGATGAGTCCGAGTTGTCGTGCTGTGTTGCCTACGTGCACATCAAGCGGAATGAACAGTTGTGATGGTTGCAAGATGTCCCACACGCCAAGGTCGACAATTCCGTCGCGTCGCACGAGCCATCGCAATGCCATGTTGATGCGTTTGAGCGCGGTGGTGGCGAGGTTTTGGGGCAGACAACGGCTGTCGGTTGTTCCGCCGTTGGCTTCGGCAAGAGTTGCGTTCATGGCTTCCACGAGTCGCCAAGCGGGAAATTGGTCGTGCTGAACATCGTTGGCGCGTGCAAACTGTTGCAAAGAGCCGTGTCGGGTGTAGATCTGTCGCAGTCCGCGCAAGTAGTGTCGCAGGTTGGCGGCAAAGAATGTGCGATGAATGTTCATGTCGGGCAGTTCTTCATATCCCTCGTCGAGAATGTATTCAAGCGGGCGATACTCCATGAGCGAGAGCATTTTCTCGCAGTTGGCACATATCATCTTGCGGTTGCCCCACGCTATAGTGGCCGAAAGCAGAGCAACGATTTCGATGTCTTGCAGTCGCTCAAAGCGTCGAGGAAACTGCACGGGGTCTTTGTCGATAAACGATATGTTGTTGATGCGGTGTGCTTCCTCATCAAGCAGTTGTTTTATTTCAGATAATGACAGATTTTCCATGATTGCGGGTTGTTGACTGCAAATTTAGAAATAAATGTGGGAATAATGGGTTGAATGTGGTCGAGAATTGCACAGATGTTACACAAATAACAATTTTAACGGCACAATTTGCGCTTTTCCTTAACATATATATCTATTTATAGAATAAAATCGTTACTTTTGTGGCAAAATAACAAACAATCAAAAAAATATGGACCACATACAACAAGTAGCCCGTCGACTCAAAGGATTGCGCGACGCTCTCGATTTGAGTGTTGAGGAAATCGCAGCCGAATGTGGCGTATCGGCTGAAACTTTTGCCGCCTATGAAAATGGCGAGAAAGATATATCAGTGAGTTTTCTTAACTGCATTGCCAATCGCTATGGCGTGGAGTTGACAGTGCTCCTCTTTGGCGAAGAGCCCAAGATGGACTCTCACTTTGTGACTCGTGCCGGCAAGGGAGTGAAGGTTGAACGCACCAAGGCATATAGTTATCAGGATATAGCAGCGGGATTTGCTCACCGCAAGATGGCGCCATTTATTGTGACAGTTGAGCCTGCCGAAGATAAGCCTGTGACAATGAATGCCCATGATGGTCAGGAATTTAACTATGTGCTTGATGGCCAAATGGAAATCACTGTGGGCAACACTACCACTGTGCTCAACGAGGGCGACAGCATAATGTTTGACGCACAGCGTCCCCACGGCATGAAGGCATTGGGCGACAAGGCAGTCAAGTTTATCGCCATTATCTCATAATCAAATTTTAGCAACAAAATAACACAAAGATATGTTAGAACATTTTCTTGACAAGGTTCAGTTTGAGTCTTATGAAGACTTTATGGCCAACTTCAAAATCAATGTTCCAGAGCGTTTTAACTTTGGATATGATGTAGTTGACCGTTGGGCCGAAAAAGAACCCGATAAAAAAGCCTTGTTGTGGACCAACGACCAGGGCAAGGTAATTCAGTTTACATTTGCCGACATCAAGCGCGAGAGCGACAAGACTGCGGCATTCTTTGCATCGCAAGGCATCGGCCGCGGCGACATGGTTATGCTCATTCTCAAGCGCCACTATCAATTTTGGTTCTCGATTGTGGCTTTGCACAAGTTGGGCGCAACCGTAATTCCCGCAACTCACTTGTTGACCGAAAAAGATATTATTTACCGCTGCGAAAAGGCTGGCATCAAGGCTATTGTGGCTTCGGGCGATGAGATCGTGCTCAATCACATCAACAATGCCAAACCCAAGTGTCCCACATTGACAAGCCTCATATCTACCGGTCCCATCGTTCCTGAAGGTTGGCTCGACTTCAATGCTGAAATCGACAATGCTGCTCCGTTTGTGCGCCCCGAGGTGGCTAATGAGAACGACGATGTGTCGTTGCTCTATTTCACATCGGGCACCACCGGCAACCCCAAGATGGTGGCTCACGATTTCACCTATCCGTTGGGTCACATCATCACCGGCTCGTTTTGGCACAATGTGAAAGAGGATAGTTTGCATCTCACACTCGCTGATACCGGTTGGGGTAAGGCCGTTTGGGGCAAGCTTTATGGCCAATGGATTGCAGGTGCCAATGTGTTTGTCTATGACTTTGAAAAATTTGAGCCTGTTGATGTGCTTCACATGATTCAGCGTCATGGCATCACCTCGTTCTGCGCGCCTCCCACAGTGTTCCGTTTCCTCATTCGCGAAGACCTTACAAAATTTGACATATCAACATTGCGCTATTGCACTATTGCAGGCGAGGCATTGAATCCCAAGGTGTATGAAGAATGGCTCAAACTTACCGGCATTAAGCTTATGGAAGGTTTTGGCCAAACCGAGACCACACTTACAATTGCTACATATCCCTGGCTCGAACCCAAGCCCGGTTCAATGGGTAAGAAAGGCCCTGTTTATGACATCGACCTCATCACAGCCGACGGCCGCACAGCCGAAGACGGCGAACAAGGCGAAATCATTGTTCGCACCAACGGAGTCAAGCCCCTCGGTCTGTTTAAAGAATATCTCAACGACCCTCAACTCACCCATGAAGCCTATCACGACGGCATTTACCACACAGGAGATGTGGCGTGGCGCGACGAAGACGGCTATTTCTGGTTTGTGGGTCGCACCGACGATGTTATCAAATCGTCGGGCTACCGCATCGGTCCGTTTGAGGTTGAGAGTGCGTTGATGACACACCCGGCGGTGGTAGAATGTGCCATCACAGGTGTCCCCGACGAAATTCGCGGTCAAGTGGTTAAGGCCACAATCGTGCTCGCCAAGGACTATAAAGACAAGGCCGGCGAGGCTCTCGTTAAAGAAATTCAAAATCATGTGAAACGCGTAACCGCACCCTACAAATATCCTCGCATTGTGGAGTTTGTAGAAGAATTGCCCAAGACTATCAGCGGAAAAATTCGCCGTGTGGAAATTCGCGATAAAAACAACAAATAAAAAACTTTGCCAATGAGCAATCGTTATAAGCGAATAGCCGTTAAAATAGGCAGCAATGTGCTGACTCGTGCCGACGGAACACTCGACATTACCCGCATGAGTGCAATAGTTGACCAAGTGGCCGACTTGCATCATCGCGGTGTCGGAGTGATAATCATTTCGTCGGGTGCGGTGGCATCGGGTCGCAGCCTTTTGAGCGAAAACAAGAAACTTGATGCCGTGTCGGCCCGCCAGTTGTATAGCGCTGTGGGACAAGCCAAACTCATCAATCGTTACTATGAACTGTTTCGCGAGCATGGCATCGCTTGTGGCCAAGTGCTTACTACCAAAGAAAATTTCTCGACACGACGCCATTACCTCAATCAGAAACACTGTATGGAGGTGATGCTCGCCAATGATGTTATCCCCATTGTCAATGAAAACGACACTGTGTCGGTAACCGAATTGATGTTTACCGATAACGACGAGTTGTCGGGACTCATTGCCTCAATGATGGATATGCAAGCGTTGGTGATATTGAGCAACATCGACGGCGTGTATGACGGCAATCCCGCCGACCCCGCTTCAAAGGTTATCACCGACATGTATCACGAAACCGATGCGTCAGAGTTTATCCAAGAGGGTAAATCGACCTTTGGCCGCGGCGGCATGGCTACCAAGTATCGCATTGCACGCAAAGTGGCAAGCGAAGGAATAGCGGTGATTATTGCCAACGGCAAGCGCGATAATATTTTGCAAAGCGTCATTGCCACCGAACGCACCGTGCCATACACTCTCTTTCACCCCGCAAGCGAGGCGGCTTCGGGAGTGCAAAAATGGATTGCTCATAGCGAAGGTTGGGCCAAAGGCGAAATTCACATTAACGAAGGCGCAGCCAAAGCGTTGCTTGGCACGCAGCGGGCAAGTCTGCTCCCGGTGGGAGTGACTCGCATTGATGGCGACTTTGAGAAAGATGATATAGTCAAAATCATAGCCCCGCAAGGCAACCTCATCGCCTTGGGCAAAACTTCTTATGACTCGGCTGACGCCCGTGCTGTGATAGGCGAAAGCGGTGCCCGTCCCATTGTTCACAGCGACTATCTTTATATAGATTGAATATGACACAACTGCACGATACATTTGTACAAGCACGACAAGCCGCGCGTAGCCTCAACCGCCGTAGTGTTGAGCAGGTAAACAGTCTGTTGTTGGCATTGGCCGATGCTGTTGAAAACGCCATTCCGCAACTGCTCGAAGCCAACGCACTTGACTTGGCGCGCATGGATAAGTCAAATCCCAAGTATGACCGTTTGCAACTTACCGATCAGCGATTGCGTGACATCGCAGCCGACATGCGTTCGGTAGCGGCATTGCCGTCACCTCTGGGTAAGATATTGAGTTCAACAACTCGACCCAATGGGATGACAATCAGCAAGGTATCTGTACCCTTTGGCGTAATCGGAATTATTTATGAAGCCCGTCCCAATGTAACATTTGATGTGTTTTCGTTATGCACAAAGAGTGGTAGTGCGTGTCTGCTTAAAGGGGGCAGCGATGCTCACGACACCAACACATGTGCTGTTGCGCTCATCAAGAGTGTGCTTGTGGCCAACGGATGGGACGAGAATACCGTGACACTGTTGCCTGCATCACACGAAGCCACAGCCGAGATGCTCAACGCTGTAGGTATGGTTGATCTCATCATACCCCGAGGCAGCAAAGGTTTAATTGACTTTGTGCGTGACAACTCGCGTGTGCCGGTGATTGAAACCGGAGCAGGAGTGTGCCACACCTATGTGCATCAATCGGGCCTCACCGACACAGCCCGCGATATAGTGTTCAATGCCAAGACACGACGCGTGAGTGTGTGCAACGCCCTTGACACGCTTGTCATTGATCGCAGCCGATTGAGCGATTTGCGCAATATCTGCCAGCCCTTGGCCGACAAAGGCGTGACCATATATGCCGACCCCGAAGCCTACGAAATTCTCAACGGCGCATATCCGCAGTTGGAACAGGCCCAAAACAGTGACTTTGGCCGCGAATGGCTCGACTACAAAATGTCGGTGAAAACCGTGGAGAACATTGACGAAGCTATACAGTTTATTGAAGCCAACACCTCGCGTCACAGCGAGTGTATAGTAGCGCAAGATCAAAGTGCAATCGATATCTTTGTCAATGAAGTAGATGCAGCTTGTGTCTATGCCAATGTCTCGACAGCCTTTACCGACGGCGGACAATTCGGCTTTGGCGCCGAGATAGGCATCTCAACACAAAAACTCCACGCGCGCGGACCTATGGCTTTGCCCGAAATCACTACCTATAAATACATCGTAACCGGTACGGGGCAAACCCGCTAACTTGGCACAGAATAAAATACAGCGCCCCCACGGCAGAGCCGTAGGGGCGTTTGTTATTTGGGGTAGGGTTGTTTATTCGTTGAGGTAGGGTTTGAGAATTTCGGCCCATACAGAGTAGCCGCGACCCATGAGTTTGAAGCCGTCGTTGGTGTATTCGGCTTTGAGGTCGCCGTTGGCATCAACCATTGCGGGATATACATCTACCCAAGTCACTTTGGCTTTCTTGGCGAGTTTTTGCAACTTTTTGTTAGCGGCTTTCACTTTCTTGGCAGTGCCGTTGAAAGCTGCATATTTTTCGTAGGTTGAATTTACGGGAATGAGACTCTGAATGAGGATTTTTGTGTCGGGTGATGCCTGACGGATTGCGTCGATGGCTTCTTGCATTTTAGCCACTATGATGTCGGCATCAAAGTCGGCTCCGAGGTTAGCGCCTTTGGGAAGGCTGTCGGGCATGTTGTAGCTTGATTGAAGCACGATGGCGCGGGGTTGTTTGGCAGCAATCTGCTTGGCCAAAGCGGGGAGTGAGTTTACAACATCGGGCCATGTGTTGCGTGATTTTACACATGGATTGTCGAGGAGTTCGTGCCACTCGGCACCGCCAACGAGGTTGTTTCCGAGTATCATGATGTCGTTGTTGCCGATGGGGTAAAGTTCGTCGCCAAATGTCATTTCGGGAGCGATGTATGGAGCAACAGCGTCACGCCAAATTTTATAACCTTCGTCGTTTACATGCAATCCGTCGTTGGTCATGTAGCGGGGAAGTTTACATTGACGGTCGGCAAACAATGAGAAAAGGTCAATGAAAGGAATGTCTTGACGGCGGGCAACTTGTTTGAGTAACACATTGCCTTGAAGAATGATTTCTTCTTTGCCGATCATGTTGCGATAGCGTTTGAAGTCGTTGTTGATGGGCAACCAGCTTTGGAGATAAAGTTGGGTTTCGGGCGATTGTGATTTTATTTTCACGATGAGTTTTTCAACGGCTGTTGCGATGCTGTCGGGGGTGAGATGGTGTGATACGTCGTTAACGCCCACAAGGAGGAATATCTTTTTGGGGTGTCCTTTTGTGACAAAGTCAATGCGGTCGCTGATACCTTGCACGATGTCGCCGATGATACCGCGGTTTTTGATGTCGGCGTTGTCAAACATTTCGTTCCAACGGCCGTTGTCGCTCAAACTATTGCCCACAAACACGATGTCGTTGTTGTCGATGTTGAGTGTGGCAAAGTGTGATGCACGTTGGTGATAATAGGGAGTATAGGTATTGGCAGCTGGAGCGTCTTGAGATAGGTAGTCATACACATCGTTTGCTGCCATAGAGAGTGTGCTGAGGCCCATTAAGGCCGAGATGAGAAATTTGTTAGCCATAATTGTTAGTACAAAAGAGATTTATTGGTTAGTGCAAATTTAGGTTAATTTTCTGAGAATGGGACATAGTGGACACTAAAATTTGCCGATTTTGAGGAAAGAGATTAATTTTGTGGTTAAAATAGTGCTGAAATATGGACGAAATCAAGAAAAAGCCCCTTGTGGGATTGAGTTTGGCGCAGTTGCGTGATGTGGCTGCCGAATGTGGCATGCCTGCTTTTGCCGCAAAGCAGATGGCTCAGTGGCTTTACGAAAAGCGTGTGGAGTCAATTGACGAAATGACAAACTTGTCGTTGAAGGCCCGCGCCCGATTGGCCGAGAACTATTGTGTAGGCCGATTTGCTCCCAAGATGGAGGCTCGCTCGGTTGACGGTACGGTCAAGTATTTGTTTGACGGTGTTGGCGGCCGCGACATTGAGGCGGTCTATATCCCTGACCGCGACCGTGCCACGTTGTGTGTGTCGTCGCAGGCCGGTTGCAAGATGAATTGCAAGTTCTGCATGACCGGAAAGCAAGGTTTTCATGGTAATCTTACCACAACCGATATTATAAACCAAGTGTTGTCGATTCCCGAAAGTGAGTCGTTGACCAATCTTGTGTTTATGGGAATGGGAGAGCCGATGGATAATCTCGATGCGGTGTTGGGCGCAATTGATATTCTCACCGAGTCGTGGGGGTTGGCATGGAGTCCCAAGCGCATCACTGTGTCATCGATTGGCAAACTCAAAGAGTTGCGCACCTTGCTTGATTCAACCCGCGTGCACATCGCAATCAGTGTTCACTCGCCGTTCCCGCAAGAGCGTTTGCAGCTAATGCCTGTTGAGCGTGTTTATCCTGTGACCGAAGTGATGGACCTTTTGCGTGGCTATGACTTTGCTCATCAACGCCGATTGTCGGTTGAATATATCATGTTCCGAGGTTTGAACGACGACATTCGCCATGCCGACGCGCTCGTTCGTTTGCTTAAAGGCACTGATAGCCGTGTCAATCTCATTCGCTTTCACGCCATTCCCGATGTCGATTTGAAAACCACTGCCGAAAGTGCTATGGTTGCGTTCCGTGATCGCCTTAATGCCCAGGGAGTTACAGCGACAATTCGCACATCTCGTGGCGAGGATATCATGGCGGCATGTGGCATGCTTGCCGGCAAAGACCGCAAAGATGATTAATATTGGAGACTTGATTTAGTAAAATTGAAAGATGAACGAAATCCAACTATATTTAGACGGCATTATTGAGCACATGGGCGTTAATGTCAATGATGTCGGCATTGTTAGCCGCATGGTGCTTGTGTGCATAATTGTGCTGCTTGTGTTATTGGCCTATCATTTCTGCCACAAGATTTTATATAAAGTGGTGTCGCGCATAAC
>JAFPCM010000070.1 GCA_017390185.1 Muribaculaceae bacterium | reverse complement strand
GATTATCGGATAGTTGGCGGCGATGTGACCGATGGGGGCGTTGAATGCTACAGGCAGGTCAATATCGGCAAGCAGGTTATGTATCATTGTCTCCATGTCGGGGTAGTTGGCATCGGGCTGATAGTTGGTAAATTGCCCGAATATCAATGCTCGCAAACTGCCAAGCACTCCGCTCAATTTCATTTGCCACAACATGCGCTCCACTTTATATATAGGCTCTGAAATGTCCTCTATAAACAGTATGGAGTCGGGACGAATAATGTCATAAGGTGTGCCGACGAGTGCTTGCATCACGGCAAAGTTTCCGCCTACTATCTGCCCTGTCGCGTGTCCGCAACGGTTATACTGGTGCGACTCCCATTCATATTGCGGCCGTCCGCCACGCAATATGTCAAACAAAATTTGTGAACAGTCGTCGTTGCCCGAGTGTGCCGCCAAATGCTTGGTCATTGACCCATGCACACTTGCCACTCCTTGCGACTGCATTAGGGCATGCAATGCGGTCACATCACTAAATCCGACAAGCCATTTGGGGTCGGCTGTAAGGTCAATATCAGCCAAATGGGGCAGCAAATGCACACAACCATATCCTCCGCGAGAACAGATTATGGCACGAATCGTAGGGTCGAGCAACGCCGCGCGCATATCAGAAACGCGTTCTTCGACCGTGCCGCTGAATGTGCCGTTTTTGCCTAATGCCGACTTGCCAACGCGGGCGTTCCACCCTTGCAGCATCAACACATCGACACTTTGCTCGACAAACTCTTTCCTAACAATTCCTGCGGGCGACACGATGGCTATGTTATCGCCTTGGCGCAATGGTTTGGGATATATGATTGCCGACACCGTCCTATTAATTTACTTGTACTTTGATTCCTGCAGCCCTGAATCGTTGGGCAATGGTTTCCAACTCGGGTTTTTCCACCTTTTCAAGTTGTTCTTCAGGCGTTGCACGGTCTATTGAATAGAGCATCACTTCGCGCGGATTAATGCGCTGATAGGCTTGCAACAACGCCTCAACCTCGGCATCGGTGGTATTGTCGATGCGCTGCGAGTTGTGCCAACCACGCAACATCATGGTCTGCACGATGCATTGTTGTCCAAACTGCGCTATCTGCTCTATCACGCCCTCTGATGTGAATGACGGCACATTGGGTTGGTCAATCATGCGCATGGTGGGAGTGATGGCCGAGTCGAGTTTGAGTATATTGTTATCAACCTTTTTGAGCGCCTCTACAACACGCTCGTCGCCCAATCGTGTCGAATTGCTCAACACCGATATTTTCACAGCAGGGAAATATAGATTGCGCAGTTCTATGGTGTCGTCAATAATCTCGGCAAACTGCGGGTGAATGGTAGGTTCGCCGTTGCCCGAAAATGTAATGACATCGAGCGTTTCGCCAGCCGCACTCATCGCTTGCAATTTTTCTTCAAGCAGTCGTGCCACCTCTTCACGCGAGGGTAGTCCCGACTTGCCTGCGCCCTGCGAGTTATAACCCGCCTCGCAATAGATGCAGTCAAACGAGCACAACTTGCCGTCAACAGGCGACAGGTTTACGCCTAACGATGTACCCAAACGACGGCTGTGAATAGGTCCGAATATAGTAGAGTGAAAAAGTATTGTTACCATTGTTCAAGTGTGATTAGTTACACATGAGATTATCAAACAGTTCAATATACCGTTGTGCCACAACATCAGCATCAAAGCGTTGATACACATCTTGGTGTTGCTGTTGTCGCGACGGTGCGTGGCCTATTGCCCACACAATGCCCTCGGCAATGCTTTGGGCCGATTTATAGTCGGCAATATATCCGTTCACTTTGTGGTCGATGATATCGGGCTGACCGCCCATGCCAAACGATACCGGCACACAACCTGCCGCCTCGCCCTCAATGAGTGTTCCAGGCAGTGTTTCATAGAGCGATGTCGATAACACAACCTTTGACGCGGCATACAGATTGCGCAACACCTTAGCATCGCTGATGCGGCCCAGATGGCGGTAGGGCATACGAATGCGCGAGAGTATTGACTCGTCGCGAATATCGCCAAACAACACGGCCACACAATCACGCGCCACATCGGGATAATTGTCGTGCAAATGATTAAACGCCTCTACGGCATATTCTATGCCTTTGATGGGGTCGTCGAGGCGGGCGGCCCCCATGATTATAATGTTTTTGTCAAAATCGATGTCACTCGGCAACATTGGCAATGACGCTTCGGTAGCGTAATCGCTTGTGGGGAATGCGTTGGGGATAACCGATACGGGGCGATGGCTCAACAGCGAACTTTCGCGACACTTGTCGGCAAGCCAATTACTGACTGCAACAAAATGAATGTCGGCCACATCATACAGTCGCTTCTTTTCTTTCCATACACGGCGCGATAGGTCATTGTCTTTACCGCCGTGCTTGATATATTGGCAGTTTCCGCAATTTTGGCGGTAACGCGTACACTCATGGGCATGGTGGCAAACACCTGTGAGATTCCACATATCGTGCATGGTCCACACCAATCGTTTGCCAGCCTTGGCCAATCGCTCAATCGACGTGAACGACAACATGCCTTGGTTTATCCAATTCAGACACACAACATCGGCTTGCTTCACCCACGGGTGTTTCAAAATGTCATATCCGGCACTCGCCACCGACACCTTAAACATATCGGCGCGGTTAAAACCGTTATTGACAAATATATCGAGATGTTCTTTCAAGAACAGCATTTTCTGTGTTTTGCGGCCACACATTTGGCTCACATATTCATCATCGGTTGTCTTGGAACTGACTACCATGCGTGCATCGACACCAGCTTTGCGCAGTGCGTGCATGAGTCGGCGTGTCACCACCGATGCACCGCCAAGCGTGTCGCTATGATTGACCAATACAACTTTGAGTGATGTTTTCATCGCTTGATTTTATTGAGGATTGCCGACACATTGATTTTTTCGCACTTAATCACCACAGCAACATAGCCTGCCAATATGATTGTGCGCACGACGATATCGAGCCACAACCATGGTGTTGCCAACATTGCAGCCACTACATAAAGCACCATTGCCAATGCGATGTAACCGAGAATGCGACCGGTGGCATAACCTATCGGATTTATCTTTTGTCCTACGAAATAAGATGCGAGCATCATCACCACATTGCAAGCCAATGCGGCCCAGGCACATGCGATATAACCATATCGCGGCACAAACACCACATTCAACACCACCATCACCACAAAACCGATGAGCGTGAACACTACGGCCCAATAGGTCTTGTCAATATTCTTATACCATAGAGACAAGTTAAAGAATATGCCATAACACACCTCGGCAATAAGCAAGATGGGCACCACTTTAAGGCCTTCGAAATATGACGATGCGATAAAGTATTTCAAGAACGGAAGATAAAACATCACGCCCAAGAATATGAACATCGCAAAGATGACAAAATACTTCATGGCATCGCGATAGTTTTTGAGCGACTCCTCGCGATTGTCGGTTTTGCGCGAGAACATCAGCGGCTCATAGGCAAATCGAAATGCCTGTATAAACATAATCATAACCACGGCAATCTTGTAGTTTGCACCATAAATGCCGAGTCCGGTCATGGCCTCGTGTGCGTCGGTTATGAGTCGAGGATACAATATCTTGTCAACATGCTGATTCATTATACCCGCCAAGCCTGCAATGAGCAAGGGGAACGATAATATGAGCATGGTTTTGAGCAATCGGCCGTTGAATGAGTAGCGTTCGCCCAAAATCTCAGGCAACAACAGCAACAGTGTTACTGCCGAACTGATGAGGTTGGCAACGAAAATGTAGCCGATACCGTAGTCGGGATTATAGAACCACGAAATAGCAGCCGGAACAACTTTCCACAACCACGGGCACAGTAAGATGAAAAACAAATTAAGACCGATGTTGAGCCCGATGCCGACAAGTTTAAGCAGAGCAAATCGCATGGGTCGCTGACGATAACGCAAATAAGCGAAAGGAATGGCCGTAAACGCATCTATTGCCACTGTCAAGGCCATTATCCACACAAACGAGGGTGTGGCCTCACAGTTCATTGACCGCGCTATGGGCGACAAAAACAGTAGCACCAACGCCACGAAAAGCATTGATGTTGTGCCCAACGAGGTGAGCGAGGTGGTATATACCTGCGACAAATCATAGTCGCCTCGCTTGGCAAAACGGAAAAAGCCGGTTTCCATGCCATAGGTGAGAAACACCATTACAAGCGCAACAATCGAATATACATAGGTCACTACCCCATATTCAGCAGCTGCAAACATCATGGTGTACATGGGAACAAGGCACCAGTTGAGAAAACGCCCAACGATGCTGCTCAACCCATATATGGCTGTGTCTTTTACAAGTGATTTTATGCCTGCCATAAACTAATGTCATTAAAACAATGAGCCTTGACCGCCGTCATCTTCACCTCGACGCTTGCCCAGGTGAGAATAGGCCAAGTCGGTAACTTCGCGACCGCGGGGAGTGCGCTTGATAAAGCCCTCCTTGATCAAGAACGGTTCATAAACATCTTCAATGGTTCCGGGGTCTTCGCCCAATGCCGTAGCGATTGTGGTCAATCCCACCGGACCGCCTTTGAACTTGGAAATGATTGTGGTCAAAATCTTGTTGTCAATTTCGTCAAGGCCATAACGGTCGATATTCAACGCCTCAAGTGCATATCGTGCTATCTCGGGATCGATGTTGCCCGAACCTTTAACCTGGGCAAAGTCGCGCACACGGCGCAACAATGCGTTGGCGATGCGAGGTGTGCCACGACTGCGCATTGCAATTTCGTGAGCAGCCTCAGCCGTACATTTGACATTGAGCAATCGAGCCGAACGCAAGATAATGCGTTCGAGAATCTCGTGGTCATAATACTCCAAGTGGCAGTTGATGCCAAAACGGGCGCGCAACGGCGATGTCAACAAACCGCTGCGTGTGGTGGCGCCAACGAGAGTAAAGGGCGAAAGTGTCAACTGCACACTGCGAGCACCAGGACCCTTATCTATCATTATATCAATGCGATAGTCTTCCATAGCCGAGTAGAGATACTCCTCAACCACAGGACTCAAACGATGTATTTCATCTATAAACAGCACATCATTCTCTTCAAGCGAGGTGAGAATACCTGCCAAGTCGCCGGGCTTGTCAAGCACTGGACCCGATGTCACCTTAAACCCTACGCCAAGCTCGTTGGCAATAATTCCGGCCAAAGTGGTTTTACCCAATCCGGGAGGTCCATGTAGCAACAAGTGATCAAGTGCCTCGCCACGCATGCGTGCGGCAGCGACAAAAACTTTGAGATTTTCAACAATCTTGTCTTGGCCGCTAAACGAGTCAAACTGCGACGGACGAAGCGCCTTTTCCAAGTCGCGATCGCCATCGACACGTGCCGAGCGTATATCAAAAGATTCGTCCATTATTTATGGTGTTTTCATTCATTAAAATACAAAGATAACACCCTCGGACACAATTAACAAATTTAGATAGTAATTTTAGCGCAATTTAGCGCAATGACTCTACTGCATGGTCGAGATGCGCGAGTTGATGTAGTCAACCATCTCGCGACTGTTGCGGCAACCAAGCATATATTTGCGACCGTTTTTCATAGTCACCAAAAAGCAGTCTGATGCCTTGCCGTGGTAGGCAAAGTATTTGCCGAGGTCGCGTTCTCTAAACCAGCCCCAATAGCCCAAGAAACCACCGCTGCCACAAATGCGAATAGCACCCATCGTGGGTGGGCATACACGCACCGACCTAATGCTTTTGAGTGGCAATCGTTTGGCAAACGAGAGTGCACGGTTCACCTCAACTGCATCGTCTGTCACCTCTACACTGAGCGGACAATAACACAACGAGATTATTAAAACAATAGAAACAGCAGTTCCCCATCCGAGATACCACCATTCAACGGGATGAAAATCTTCAACGGGCATAAAAAACACGGCTACCAATACACCCAATGTGATTATAGTACCCACAAATGAATATGTGCTGAAATCAACTCTTTGCTTCATAATGATTGTGTTTTTAATAAGCTAATACTGCACAAATGTACAAAAAAAGAGCGAAATTTTAATTGTATTTGTTAGAAATGGATTTTAGGATTTTTCCAATTTTATTTCTCAAGCGTTCAGGCTCTAAAATTTCAACATCATTGCCAAATGATAAAATCAGAGATTCCAACTCTTTGTTTGGAATAACATCAACAGAAACTATGCGATTATTTTTATCGATTATTTTCATCGAGCCATGAATGGGTTTTGCAATAATGTAGGGATACCGATGTTCTGAAAATTGTAGTTTTATGGTTTCCGGTCGCCCTTCTCTTGGAATAGTAACACCAATCACATCTTCAAAATATTTTTGAATATCGTCAATGACAT
>JAFPCM010000069.1 GCA_017390185.1 Muribaculaceae bacterium | reverse complement strand
CCGTCGGCAAGCACCGTTTGTGCCAACCGCCATGCAACAACACCCATTGTCATGCGCAGATTTATCTCGACACACGGAGCCACAAGCACCTGTGAGCCATCGGTATAGGCAAGCATATCAACACCGAAATAACCTTTGTAATGTGGTGCTATGATTAGTGTGAGCACCGTCTGCAATGCTTCGGAAATGCATTTTAATCGGTCATCACCCACAATCGCAGCAAGTCGGCGACCCAATATCTCATCATTTGCAACAATGTTGCCGCCATAAGAGGCGCCATGTTCATTGTAAAACGCCGAATAGCCCACTCGTTTCACTTGCACTCCGTCGCTATAAAACAACATCGCAAAATCTTCAACCTTGTCAAGCCGTTGCTCACACATCACCGACCCTTGACGGTTTATCATGCCTTTTACACGACTCAGCAACGCATCATCGGTCAACCCCGATGCATCAAACACGCCTCTGCCACTACTCGACCACGGCAATTTGACATAGCATCCGCCATGTTCTTTATGGTAGTCAAGCACCTGCTTTGGGGTAGTAGCCTCAATGGGCTGCGCAGGTATTTCAAACGGCAACACTTGCGCCAGTTGCGCCATCACATCAACGGTCAAACGGCGATGACTTAATTGGCGCAAACACTCTATCTGTTCGGGACTTATAAGTGCATTTTGGTTTACGCCAGCCTGTTCCAACTGACGACGGGCATCGAGCGACCAACCCCACGGAGAGGCTTCACATTCAAGCGGATAATAGCCGTCAAAGAGCGACACTCCCAAGTCAAAGCGGTCGACCATCTCTGCCACCCACGACTTGTCTATTTCGCCACCTATAACCATATCACCGCTTTCGCCATAAAACAAAGGCAGTGCCGCACCTGCATTATGCAACGCAAGAGCATTAGTCGGCGGCGTATAGTTTGAGCCACCAAAGGCGAGAGCCAAATCGTTTTCGGGATTAAAAAGATGTATGCGTGGCATACGATGAATCGTTTTTACTGGATGTATGCAGTAACAATTTCAATGTCGGCACTTGTGGGCACGATGTCAACCCAACGGGTATTGGCCGGAATGAGCAATGTATCGCCTTGACGAATAGCAACACGATTGCCTTGATTGTCAACAATTTCGCCACAACCACGAGTAGCGATAATGATGCGGAACGAGTTGTAACGCGCAATCTGCAAGCGATATTTTGCATCAAGAGTGATAAGAGTTGCCGTGAAATAGGGGCACTCCTTCAACACAATCTCGCGATTTACCAACGGGTCAATGTGACGCATATAATCTTCATGCACACGAAAATCAATTGCATCAAGAGCCATATCAATGTGCAATTCGCGTTTCTTGCCGTTAAGGTCGATGCGGTTATAGTCATACACACGATAAGTGATGTCGGAAGTCTGCTGAATTTCGAGAATCATGTTACCAGCACCAATGCTGTGAATGCGGCCGGCAGGAAGATAGAACAAATCACCACGCTTGGCCTCAAACTTGGCTAACACATCGCTAAATGTATTATTATCAATATGTTCCTTTAACTGCGAAGGAGTTATTGTTGATTGCAGACCAGAATAAACGCATGCTCCAGGCTCTGGGTCGAGCGTATACCACAATTCTGTTTTACCCCAACAACCATGACGCTCACGAGCCAAGAAGTCATCGGGATGCACTTGAATTGACAAATCTTTGCTTGCATCAATAAACTTTATTAGCAACGGAAATTTGTTGCCATAAATGCGATAATTGTTTCGGCCCAAGATATCGTTGCCATATTTTTGCAACAACGACTCAACAGTTTCGCCAGCATAAGGACCTTCAGCCACAACCGACACAAAACCTTCAAGTCCCGATATTTCCCAACTTTCGCCAACAGGCTCGTCGTTAGGCTCCATGCCCTTGAAAGCGGCAATGCGACTGCCACCCCAAAGCACAGGCTTGAAGTATGGTTTGAATCTTATCGGGCCTATATTATTCATGCAATAAATTTAAATTACTCGGTCAAATCATGCAACCGAACGGCAAAATTAATACAAATTTCCCGACTATAAAAGCATTAATGCCTTTTTTGGGCCAAAACAGCAATGCATATTAATTAAATATCGTATCTTTGCACCCATGAAATTGAAATTCGCACTATTCATAGCACTTATATACTCTATTTTACTCACATCTTGTTGTGACAAAAAAGAGGACCCTATCCCCCCGGCAAACCGCACCGTTCTCGTGTATATGGTTGCAAACAATTCTCTCGGCCAATCATCATATGACTACCGAGACCTGCAGGAAATGCATCAAGCAGCCACCAACGACGGTTTTAACGGAGGTCGTCTAATTGTGTACCACGCACCCGTGTTTGGCGCACCAGCACTCAAAGAAGTCACAGCCAACGGCATTATCGAGTTGAAACAGTATGACAACAACACCTATTCAATCGATTCGATCAGAATGAAACAGGTGTTTGCCGACACCAAAGCCATTGCCCCGGCACTTGACTACGGGCTTATCCTATGGAGCCATGCAAACGCTTGGCTTGAGAACTCGTCGTCAGAAGACCAGCATAAATACAAATCAATTGACGGCGACCAACAGCTAAAACCCAACGCATTTGGCGATGACCGCGGTCACTACATGAAAGTCACCACATTGGCCAAGACATTAGGGCACAACCAGTTTAGTTTCATCTACTTTGACTGTTGCCTGATGGCAAGCGTTGAGGTGTGCTACGAACTGCGCCACGCAACTCCCTACATCATCGCATCGGGTACAGAAATTCCCGCCAACGGCATGCCCTATCACTTCAACGCGCCACTGTTTTTCACAGATCCGCCAATGCTCAAAGAGGCTGCACAGTCAACATTCAACCTCTACAATTCATACGAGGGCTCAAGTCAGACATGCACCATGTCACTCATCGCTACAAGCCAACTCGACAGCCTTGCAAGCATCACACGACAAATCTTTGAATCGACCGACACCCTCATCTCTAAAAAAGACATTCAGAGCTATGACTTCAATCGTCAAAGCCTGTATGACATGAAGCAATATATCCACGCCCTCAAACCCGACAGCACACTGCTCACCCAGTGGGACGAGGTTTTGAGTCAAATAGTGGAGTACAGCGCCCACACACCCAAGATTTTCAACCGACTTGATATGACAAACTACTGTGGTCTTGGATGTTACATAACAAACTACCCCACCGATGCCAACTATCGTGGATATCACAACCAAGCATGGTGGAACGATGTCGTAAAATACAAATATCAAAAATAAACATCAACAAATCAAATTAGATAATGACTCCTACTTCACTTATTGAAACAGTTCAACCCTCAGATACTACCGCAGTAGCCAATTTTACATTTGCCGATCTTGCCAACCTCGATTGGCCCAATGTCATGCAACAATTAACATCAAGCGCCATCGACTTTGTGCTAAAGCTCGTTGTTGCCGCCATCGTTTTCTATGTCGGCAAACTCATCATTCGCAAGCTACATAGTCTTATCGGTCGACTGCTCGAAGCCCGCGGAGCCGAAGCATCGTTGCATACATTCATCCTCAGCTTTGCCAAGATTGTAATGATGTTTGTGCTCATCATCGTCGTAATTGGTATTCTCGGCATTGAAACCAGCTCATTCCTCGCCCTCTTTGCCTCAGCCGGTGTTGCTATCGGTATGGCTCTTAGCGGCACATTGCAAAACTTTGCCGGCGGCGTAATCATCCTCCTTCTCAAGCCCTACAAAGTTGGCGATTTCATTGAGGCACAAGGATATGCAGGCACTGTAAAAGAAATTCAGATTTTCCACACCATCATCAGCACAGGCGACAACAAATCAATCTTGATACCTAACGGACCCTTGTCAACAGGCAGCATCAACAATGCCTCACGCGAAATGACACGACGCGTTGATTGGACCGTCAGCATCTCTTATGGCGACAACGTAGAGGTAGCACGCAAAGCCATCCTTGACATTCTCAACAGCGATGAGCGCGTAATCAAGACCGAAAGCCTTGCTCCCGTAGTGTTGCTCGGCAACCTCAACAGCAGCAGTATCGACCTCACCGTCAGAGCATGGACCGAGAGTGCCAACTATTGGGGAGTGTTCCACAACACAAACGAACGCATCTACAACGAATTGCCCTCTCACGGCATCAATTTCCCCTACCCTCATGTCGAAGTAATTATGAATAAACAAGCATAATTGGCCTCGAAACAAAAAAAATATCTATAAATATCCTTAATCATACCTATAAATTCAATTTTTATGGCTATTTTTGCATATTAATAGCCACGGGAATTGCTATATCTAAACGCACCCATTAGGCTCACACTGCGTGAATACCTGATTTAATGCCATTTAGTACCATTTTTTTGAGTTCTCGGGCTGCATCACACAGGTCCATCTGTTCTCCTCAAAATCACACAGAGACCTGACAACATATACCGTCGCACTGGCGACGACACCACTCCTCTCATTGAGAGGCCCGAGATCGATAAAAAAATAAAAACAACATAAATGGTAAGTAAATGGAACTACTCACCCCTAACTGCAGAAGAACAACAATTAGAGATGGCATTGGCAGAGAAATTTGCCAACTGTCCTCCGATTAGCGAGCTATTGGTTCAGCGAGGCATATCTTCGGTAGAGGAAGCACACAAATTCTTCCATCCGTCACTGAAAGATATGCACGACCCGTTCCTTATGCCCGAAATGGACAAAGCTGTAAATAGGCTTAATAAAGCCATGGGGTCAAAGGAGAAGCTTCTGATTTTTGGAGACTATGATGTCGACGGCACAACAGCCGTGGCTCTCGTTTACAAATATCTCAGAATCTTCTACTCACACATCGATTTCTATATCCCTACACGCGATGACGAGGGTTATGGAATTTCAAAAAGAGTCATCGACGAAGCTGCTGAAAACGGCGTCAAACTCATCATCATTCTCGACTGTGGTATCAAGGCCATCGAGGAAATCAAGTATGCCAAAACCCTTGGCATCGATTTCATCATCTGCGACCACCACATGCCCGACGACGAATTGCCTCCCGCCGAGGCTATCCTCAACCCCAAACTTGAGGGTAGCACTTATCCATGCCCACACCTATCGGGTTGTGGCGTAGGCTACAAGTTCATGCAGGCTTTTGCACAAAGCAACGGCATCACCAGCAACGAGCTTGAAGGCATGCTCGACTTGGTGGCTGTGAGCATCGCGGCCGACATTGTGCCGATGGTTGACGAAAACCGCATCATGACCTACCACGGTCTGAAGCGTCTCAACACCAACCCCAACATGGGTTTGCGTGCCATCATTCGCACATGCCAGTTGACCAACAAGGAAATCTCTATCTCTGATGTGATTTTCAAAATCGGTCCTCGCATCAACGCATCGGGACGCATGCAAAGCGGACGCGAAGCAGTCGAATTGCTCGTATCGCGCGACAGCTCCGACGCTCAAGAAAAGGCCAAGCACATTGACCAATACAATCGCGACCGCAAAGAGCTCGACAAGCGCATCACCGAGGAGGCCAACGCCATTCTCGATGCTCATAGCGAGTCTTACTCTGATAAAAAAGCGATTGTCATCTACAACAAAGATTGGCACAAGGGCATCATAGGCATCGTGGCATCGCGTCTCACAGAACTCTATTACAAGCCAGCCGTAGTGTTGACACTCACCAACGGACTTGCCACCGGCTCGTCGCGTTCAGTTCAGGGTTTTGACATCTACAAGGCCGTGGAAGCATCGCGCGACTTGCTCGAAAACTTTGGCGGTCACACCTATGCCGTGGGCCTCTCGCTAAAAGAAGAAAACATTCCCGAGTTCACTCGCCGATTTGAGGAATATGTTGCGGCCAACATACAGCCCAACCAGCTCCATCCCCAACTCGACATTGACGCATACCTCACATTTGCCGACATCACAAACGAATTCATTTCATATCTGCGCCGTTTCAACCCATTCGGTCCCGGAAACAACAAACCAGTATTCTGCACTCGCAATGTGATTGACTTCGGAACAAGCAAACTTGTGGGCCGTCAACTCGAGCACATAAAACTCGAACTCGTTGATAACACCTCGGGCAAAGTGCTCAACGGCATCGCCTTCAATATGGCTCAATATTTTGACCATATCCATAGCCGCAAACCGTTTGACATTTGCTATACAATTGAAGAGAACAAGCACCAAAACGCATCAAGTCCCATTCAATTGTTTGTTAAAGAGATACGCATCCGATAAACCCCGCTGTCTATGAGGCAGACCATCAAGGATATTCTGCAAGAATATTGGGGATACACCGATTTTCGCCCCCTTCAAGAAGACATCATCATGTCGGTCTTGGAGGGGCGTGATACTTTGGGACTGCTGCCAACAGGCGGCGGCAAGTCCATCACGTTTCAAGTGCCGGCGCTCGCACTCGAAGGCATAACTGTCGTAATCACACCGCTCATCTCACTGATGAAGGACCAAGTCGACAACTTGCGCGCCAACGGCATCAAAGCAATATACATGCACTCGGGGCTCACACGCGCCGAAAACCGTCTCGCTTTTGACCGCTGCCGATTGGGAAAAGTGAAACTGCTATACATCTCTCCCGAAAAACTGCAATCAAAAACATTTGTCGACCAGCTGCGATTGTTTGACATCAGCCTGATAGTGGTTGACGAGGCCCACTGTATTTCGCAATGGGGCTATGATTTCCGCCCGTCATACCTCAAAATCAGCAGCATTCGCACCCTCTTTCCCAAAGCTCCCGTGCTCGCCCTTACCGCATCGGCCACGCCCGAAGTGGTCGACGACATCATGGCCCGACTCAACTTCAACGGCCGCAATGTATTTGCCCGCAGTTTCACCCGCGAGAACCTCTCATACATCGTTCGATATGGCGACCACAAAGAGTCGCTCTTGCTCAAAGTGCTCCAAAACACGACCGGCAGTTCAATCGTATATGTAAGATCACGCCGACGCACGCGAGAAATCGCCGACATTCTTGTCAAAAACGGCATCAGCGCCGACTTTTACCATGCCGGACTTGCTCCTGAAGACAAAGACGAGAAACAAAACCGATGGAAAAGCGACCAATGCCGCGTGATGGTGGCAACAAACGCTTTCGGCATGGGCATCGACAAGCCCGACGTGCGCGTAGTGGTGCATCACGACCTACCCTCATCGCTCGAAGAATACTATCAAGAAGCCGGACGAGCAGGGCGTGACGGCAAACCCGCATTTGCGGTTCTGCTCGCAGCCAAACACGACAAAGGCACGCTCACTCGACGCATAAGCGAAAACTTCCCCGACAAAGAGTTTATTAAACGCACCTATGAATTGGCGGGAAATTTCCTTGATGTTGCAGTAGGCTCGGGCTATAACGAGGTTTATGAGTTTAACTTCAATCTGTTTTGCAAGCGATTTGATTTGCAGCCCGTATCAGCCAACAGCGCGCTCAATCTGCTGACCCAAGCCGGATATATCGACTTCACCGAAGAAATCTCAACACGCTCACGAATAATGGTGTTGCTGCACAAAGAAGAACTGTATTCACTGCGTCTGCAACCACAAACCGACCAAGTGTTCCAACTATTGCTGCGCACCTATTCGGGACTGTTTACCGACTATGCCTATATCAACGAGTCATTACTTGCATCACGCCTCAACACCTCTGAAGAAGTTATATATCAAGCCTTGCTCGACCTCACGCGCAACCACGTGACACACTACATTCCGCGCAAAACCACACCCTACATTCTCTACACCACCTCGCGCGAGCTGCCCAAGTACATCACTTTGCCACGCAGCGTTTACGAAGAACAGCGCGAGCGATTGGAACATCGCATCGAAGCAATGAAACAATTTGCCTTTGACACCGACAATTGCCGCGTCAACACCATGCTGCGATACTTTGGCGAAAATCCGCAAAAAGAGTGTGGCTCATGCGATGTGTGCCGCAGCCGCCGCAGCAACCCCGACAACAAAGACAAACAACAGCAAATTGCCGAGTCGATAATCTACATCGTGTCACAACCCGGCACCCACACCCTGCAAGGCATAGCATCGGCATTGTCTAAGCGCGAAGACGACATCATTGACATCGTGCGACAACTTGCCGATCAAGGCATCATCGCCATCACAGCCGGCACAGTAGTCAAAACTGACAAACCTTAATTTTCAGCAACGTTTTTTATAGCAGCCACACCATCGTTTTGGCGCATATCTCACATTATTATATTGAAAATGTGGCAAAGTTTTTGTAATTTTGCAGTCAGAAAATAATAATCAATAAAAATCAAAACTTATGGCAAAGAAAGCATTACTTATGATATTAGATGGCTGGGGCATTGGCAACAAGACCAAAAGCGACGTCATCTTTTCAACACCCACTCCCTACTGGGACTACCTCACATCAACCTATCCCAACTCACAACTTCAAGCAAGCGGTGAAAATGTAGGTTTGCCCGACGGTCAAATGGGTAACTCAGAAGTGGGTCACCTCAACATCGGTGCTGGCCGCGTTCTCTATCAAGACTTGGTAAAAATCAACAAAGCTTGCCAAAGCGGTTCTATCCTCGAAAACCCCGAAATCAAAAACGCATATAGCTATGCCAAAGAAAACGGCAAGTCAATCCACTTCATGGGCTTGACATCAAACGGTGGTGTTCACTCTTCACTCGACCACCTCTTTGCCCTCTGCGACATTGCAAAACACTATGAACTCCCCAACGTGTTTATCCACTGCTTCATGGACGGTCGAGACACCGACCCCCGCAGCGGTAAAGGCTTTATCGAAGAAGTTGAAGCACACTGCGCAAAATCAACTGGCAAAATCGCTTCAATCGTTGGTCGCTACTATGCAATGGACCGCGACAAACGCTGGGAACGTGTGAAAGTTGCCTACGACTTGCTCGTTAACGGCGTTGGCGAAAAAGCAACCGACCTCGTTGCAGCAATGCAAGCATCATACGATGCCGATGTTACCGACGAGTTCATCAAACCCATCAGCAACGCAACTGTTGACGGCACAATCAAAGAAGGCGATGTTGTTATCTTCTTCAACTACCGCAACGACCGCGCAAAAGAATTGACAGTTGTTCTCACACAAAAAGATATGCCCGAAGAAGGCATGATGACTATTCCCGGCTTGCAATTCTATTGCATGACTCCATACGACGCATCATTCACAGGCGTACACATTCTCTTTGACAAAGAAAATGTTGCCAACACATTGGGTGAATATCTCGCAAACCTCGGCAAAAAACAATTACACATTGCCGAAACCGAAAAATATGCCCACGTTACTTTCTTCTTCAACGGCGGTCGCGAAACACCCTACGAAGGCGAAGAACGCATCCTCGTTGCATCACCCAAAGTTGCCACATATGACCTCAAGCCCGAAATGAGCGCCTATGAAGTCAAAGACAAATTGGTTGAAGCAATCAAAGAAGAAAAATATGACTTTATCGTTGTAAACTATGCCAACGGCGACATGGTGGGACACACAGGCATCTATGAAGCAATCGAAAAAGCAGTCACTGCTGTTGACAACTGCGTCAAAGAAACAGTCGAAGCTGCAAAAGCAGCCGACTATGAAGTCATCATCATCGCAGACCACGGCAACGCCGACAATGCAGTTAACGCTGACGGCACTCCCAACACCGCACACTCACTCAACCCCGTTCCTTGTGTGTATGTAACAGCCAATGCCGACGCCAAGATTGCCGACGGTATCCTCGCCGATGTTGCGCCCACAATCCTCAACATCATGGGCCTCGAACAACCCACCGACATGACTGGAAAAAACCTCATCGGATAACAAACAATCCTCATATTCCTATAAAACCGTGCTTGAAAAAGTGCGGTTTTTTATTTTCCCGCAATAAAACAATAATAATTGGCAATTTATACTTATCTTTGCCAATATGAACAATACCTTAATCACACATAACATATTGCTCTTTTTTGTCCAAGGAGTCTACTTTTTATTAATCGCGATATTCGCATTCCGACTTTTGAAGCAATACAACGTGCGCATCAAGTTATTCACAGGCGCATTGTTATTCATGTGGGTGTTGCTCAACATCAAGGATCTCATAATCCACACCTCTCCCGAGTGCACCGACATCGAAAGGGTAAATTGGATAACTATGATTGACCAATTAGCCATCCCTATGATAGGCATCACTATGTGTGAATTAGGTGTGCCACAAAGCATCACACCGACAAAAGCCTGTTTACATTTCCTGCCTTTTGTAACACTGCTTGTCATTTTCTGTCTGTTCCCTTGTCAATTGGCAGTAAACATTGCAATTATTCATGCCAGTATTTACTCGGCATATATAGTTATCACAACCTTTTTACTGCTGCGCTCTATTCCCCGACAAACAGCAAGACACAAAACCATATTAAACATATCATTATCGTTTTTAGTGGCAATATGCATTTGGACTCTGTCATGCATCTATCCGAGCTTTGCGCTTGACATCACCTACTACATAGTGTCGGGAATCGCATGGTGCATTATTTATTACCACATCAACAACATTTATCAACCGCAAAGCCACACTCCCGCATCGTCCGATAATAACCCACAACCGACCGAAACGCCCGAAACGCCCGTAGAAGTCGACAAATCCAAATCATATGCATTTGTTGCAACTCTCAACAAACTTTTGGATCAAGAGCGCATATATCTCAACTCCAATCTGACACTGAACGATGTGGCACGCATGATAGGCACCAACCGCAGTTACTTGTCCGACTATTTCAATCACGAACTGAACACTCCATTCAGCGACTATATCAACAACTTGCGTTTGACCCATGCCGAAGAACTAATGAGCACAAACCCCATAATTTCCATCGACGAGATTTCATCGGCTTCGGGTTTCAATTCGACCACTACATTCCGTCGGGCATTTGCAAAAAAACATGGAATTACACCTTCGCAATATCGGCTCAATCTCGCCAATAATCAAGGTTAAAAGGGCGTTTTTGACGATTTGAACTTTAATTTTGTCGAAATGGAACGCGATAACGGGTGGTTTAGTCTTAATTTGCATTATAAACAAAGACACGCCTCCCTCATCACCAACTACTGTTTTGACCGAAAACCTTAATCGCTTGTGAGGCTTTTTTATGCCACGAGGGAGGTTTTGCTTTTTATTAAAATAAATATGACACGCATCACACATATATTAATCGCTGCTGTCACAATCACGATGCTGACACAATGCTACGTCAACGACAGCCGACAAGAGGTGGATATTCCTCTTGATAATATATGTGTAGGAGACATTGCTTTTCGCCGTGGCGAAGGCATCACCAGCACCATCGTTTTATATAAAGACGCCGAGGGACAATACTCACATGTGGGCGTCGTGGCAAAAAGCGACAGCGGACTTGTTGTAGTGCATGCAGTTCCTGGCGATGACCCTAATCAGGAAGGTGTTGATATTGTCAGAGCCGAATTCCTCAACCACTTTTTCGCCTCCGACAAAGCCACAAAGGGCGAGATTATGAGACTTGCACTCGACTCGACACAACAAAATGCCATTAACCGCTATGCGCTCGAAAAAGCACGACAGAAAATTGAGTTTGACCATCAATATGACCTTGACGACACCACACGATTGTATTGCACCGAGCTGCTCCACAACGCATTTGACCGCGCCGGAATAAACATAACCGAAGGTCGCATCAGCAACCTCTCTGTCCCCGGCAAGCAATATGACCTGATAATGCCGTCAGACATTCACAAAAATGCCAATCTTAAAACAGTGTTTATATTCTGAATACATTTAACTAACCTAAATATTAACCCTAAAACTTATTTATTATGAAAAAGTTATTTTTTGCATTAGTTTGCGTATTTGCAACAATGGTAGTAACATCTTGTGGTGGCTCAGCTACCCCCGCCGACGCAGCAGCCGACTGCATCGAACTCATGAAAGCTCAAGATTTTGAAGCTATCGTCGAATCAATGCACTTTGGCGACATGCCTGCCGAAGAACAAGCACAAGCCAAAGAAATGTATGTTGCCATGTTTAAAGAAAAAGGCGCTAAACAACTCGAAAAACAAGGCGGTATCGCTTCTTATGCTCTCGTTAGCGAAGAAATTGCCGAAGACGGCCAAACTGCAGTCGTGAAATATGACATCACTTATGGTGACGGCACTACCAAGAACCAAAAATTTGACATGGTTCTCGTTGACGGCGAATGGAAACACTCTGCTAAGAAATAATAAACCCTACTGAACTGACAAACGGGCGGCATGTCTCATGTCGCCCTGTTTTCAAAAAACCCCATCAGCACCAAGGCACTATAACGAGGTTCGCGCCACCTACTGACTACCAATCATTAATCAAGAGCCTCACTCTATGACACAATGAAGAATATCAGCAAAATTCTCGCCACTGCGTTTTTTGTAGGCATAGCCATGACATTCTCGCCCACTGCCGAAGCACAGTTCCTCAAAAAACTGAGCAAAGGGCTTGAAAAGCTCAACAAAACTCTTGAACAGGTCAACAACACCGCATCTGAAATTTTAGATGGAACAGCTTTGCAGAACAAATCGCAAACAAAGGCCAAACAGACCGAATCGGATGCAAACACAGTTAACGCCAAGTCTGCCGACAACAACACAGCAATAGCTGTTGACCAGTCGCCCAAGGTTGCCGTAATCGATGACAGCCGATGGGATGACGCAGAACCCGTTTACAACACCCCCTACATCACGCCCAAGACACGATTCTTGCAAATAGGCGAATACGACGAATTCTCAGATGTGCACGAAGGCATTTTCGGGATTAAAAAGAACGGCAGCGACATCATTTCATTCTGGAAAATCACCGGCGAAAAGCTCTTTGATTCAGAATGGAAATACTGCGGACATACCGCATCATACCATGACCCGTTCCCCGAATTTTCGGGCGGTGTGGCACCGGCATTACGCACCGTCCCCAATGCTCAAGGCAATAAAGTGGTGTGTCTGCTTTACTCAAACGGCGGATTCAAAGAACTTGACCCCACATGGAAAGAAGTCACAAACTTTGCCGACGGACTTGCACTCGTAACCCAAAACGTCAATGGCAAAACAAAATATTTCTATATCAACATCAAAGGCGAGAAAGTATTTCCTCACCTCACAATTGATGCCGGAGACAAAGATTCAATGCGTCCCTTGAGCGAAGGCCTTCGAGCTTACCAACCAAGCTACAATAGCTGGGCATACATTGATGCTAACGGCAAAATCGCCATCCCCGAAATCCCAAACTGCGCCTTTGCCGATGATTTCAGCGAAGGATATGCCTGGGTTCGCGTTGGCAATCCCGGCGAAATTGCCTCTATATATGGTTATTATCACCTTATCGATAAAACAGGTAAAATTGTATATAAAACCGAAGTCCAAAACTATGAAAAGGTGTCAAAAGTCAAAAACGGCATGTTCTATGTCATTCATAACGGCAAATACAACTTCTATGACACCAATTTCAAATTATTGGCATCTTATGAATATGCCACCCCATTCCACAACGGATATGCCTATGTATCAAAAGATGGCAGTTATGGCGATGGAGTGAGCGTAATCAATACCCATTTCAACACCTTGCGTCGATTTACTTCAAGCGAGTTTGGCGGTGTTTCATCTCTCACATATCAACCACAATTTGACCCACTTGGATTGGCTGTAATTAAAAATTCTGATGTGGACAACTATTACATCAACACCAAGGGCAATATAGTATTGTCTTGCTACGAAAGCGATAACTTGGAGCTTGATAATTTCAAACCATTTACAGAGTCAGGGTATGCTCGATTTGGCGTAGGGAATTGGGGCAATAACGAATATCGTGGATTTATTCGCCCAAACGGTGAGATTACATTGGTATTAACCGCAGAAAGTATCGATGACACAAGAAATCTGCCTTGGCCCACACCTCCCGTTGACTCTATTCCTCGAATAAAAATACCACCTATCCCTATTCCTCCCCTACCTTGGCCACCCGACACTGTCGTTATCGACCAACGACAACCCGCCATCGGCCCTATTTACATCGAAAAGACATACTACAATGTAACCGTATCGACCGAAGGCGAAGGCTCTGCCTCTATTTCGCCCACAGGACGCTTTGAATTTGGCGACAAGGCTACATTGAAAGCCACTCCCGCCAAAGACTGGAAAGTTGCATCGGTCACTCACGATGTCACCGGCCTTGGCAATGTATCGGTTGGCAATTCTTTCACCGTCACACAAAACATTCACCTCAAAGTGAAATTCATCAAGAAAGACGACGATAAAGACCCCGAACACACCAATACCTACCAAGGCAACAAAGACCTCGTCTTTGAAAAAGAAAGCATGGGCAACATCACTTACTATGCCCAAATCAATGCGCAACGAACCGACGCCAACCCCTATGGCGACAACACCTACGGCTTTATCGTAGCAATGATAGACCCGAGAAGCAAACACATTCAACCCGACTATTCTTGCTATGTGTTCAGCGCGCCATTCCGCATCAGCGGTTATCAACACAACGAGGCAACCAAACAAGATTTCTTGGTGCTTGACGGCGGCTCTATCTCGCTTTCAAATATCAAACTCAACCCCAATGGCAACGGCCTTGCAGGATTGTTCTTCGAACTAATGCTTGCCATGAACGGATTCTCACAACCCACCATGGCTCCACGCCACTATCGCCTTGAAATGCTCAACTACGACAAAGAGACAGGCGAATTTACTGCCGGCAAACTGCAAACATTCTCGCCACAACACGGATGGCTTGACGGCGGTGACGAACGATTGAAAATTGTGACCAAAGGCGTATTCCAAGAAATGAGCGAGCGAGGCATACCTGCCTACTTCTTTGAAGGTGTCAAATTCAAAACTGCACCCAAGCGCACCGACATTGACTGGTATCCACCATTGCAATGGTATGAAAATAACCAAAGCACCCTCGACCGCGTAATCGAGGAAATGGGCCTGATGTATCGTACATTCAAATCAGACTACGATCAAATATTCAACGACTAAAATCGATAGCCAAGGCTACTGACAGTGGCCTTGGCTTTAACCCATAAACATCTATAACAATCATGTCAAAACTTTTCTTAACCCGTGGAACGAAACGCCACTTTTGGATATGCGTCACATCATTTGCCATTCTGCTTGCCGTGCTCATCGGCAGTATGACAATGAAAGACAACAACGTGCCACAAAACAACATCACTTTCACTACAGTCAAGCCGCTAAAAATCGGCACACGAATTGGCAAAGACACGCATTACACACAAGTCAAAGCCGGCGAGCAAATCAAACTGTTGGCCTATGACAAAGGATCATCATCGGGTCCCGGCGAGTTTTGGGTAGAAAACGCCAAAGGCATTCGTGGCATCGTCTATGATCGCGATTTGGGAGTACCCATGACTGCACACAACGATGACGGCAAAATCATAGGCGAAATCGCAAAAATAGAGAAGGAAAACACCTTTGATTACACTTGTCAAATGGCTGATGGCTCTACCGAAGAAGTCGATTTTGAGAACATTGAACTGCAACTTCCCGATAGTATCAAAGTGAAAAGCATCAGCTCCGAGAAAAACAGCTCGTTTATAATGACCGACAAGAAATTTGAGCAACTATTCCTCGGCGCATCATTTGAAGAGAACGACAGCCGCTATGTGCCTGCAACCAATGTGGTAATGGTCAACGACTCATTGCGCGCACGATACCCCATCAAAATTTACAAAACATCTACCGGCGAAAGTTATGCGCCTTATGTAACCTATGATAATGACCGCAAGGCCGCATCGGTTACTTACCACAGTCTCAACGACCGCTCCGACTGGGTTATAAGCCTGTTGCCTTTCTTTGGCTCAATCATTGACAATGGGTTCTTCTCATCAATCATCAACAGTTCATTATATGACCCAGTAGCCGAAATAGGCGAATACTCTTCGTGGTGGCACTATGTTCTTGCTGTCATTTACTTAATCGGCATGATTTTGTGGTGGTTGGCATTGCCTGTGTTGCCACTATTCATCATAGCCGCACTCTTGCACTTCCCCAAAGTATTCTATCCAATTAGCAACCGCATTCTGCGCTACATAGCCTATACCATTGCCGCAGTCTGCACCTACATATGGTTTGTGCTTCTACTCGCTTGGGGCATGCATTGGATACTTGCGCTCCCGATTATATTGGTTACTCTGTTCTTAATGTTCGTAATCTTCGGACACTTGTATCCCGAAGCGCCTAGCGCACGCTGCATCAAATGCCGCCGCTTGGATTCAATGGAATACACCCACAGCGTGATTGACCGCGAATATGACCAATGGATGAGAGAAACCGAGTATGTGAAAACCATCAGCCAAAAAGAACGCCGTTGGAAAACATGGACCGAAACAACAACCACCTATAAAGACGGCCACACGTCCACTTCGACATCAAACCATCAAGACCACAAATCGATTATCTCGACCAAACT
>JAFPCM010000068.1 GCA_017390185.1 Muribaculaceae bacterium | reverse complement strand
GGTGATAGCGTGAGGGTTCCACCTCTTCCCATTCCGAACAGAGAAGTTAAACCTCACCACGCCGATGGTACTGCGAAAGTGGGAGAGTAGGTAACCGCCCCTTTAACGAGCGCCCTGGTTCATACGAGCCGGGGCGCTTTTATTTTTGTGCCGTGGGCTCGCCCCGCTCAGCCACGGTTATTCATATCGCACCCTGCGGGAGCGGTTGTCTGTGATGTTTAACCCAACTGCGGGTGTTGTCATGAGTGTGGAATGGCGATAAGGATGTGAAAATCAGTTTGTGATACCAAAAACTGAGCCATCAAGTAAACGGTTGCCTATTTTTTGTGTGATTTTTGGAGGGTGTGATTTTGATGTTATGGGCTTATTTGCTAACTTTACATTTCTAAAAATTAATTGAATTATTTGTGGCAAAGACTATTGTAGAGACTCCGTTGATGAAGCAATATATCGAGATGAAGCAAAAACATCCCGATGCTGTGTTGCTGTTTCGTGTAGGCGACTTTTATGAAACTTTTTCGGACGATGCTATCGCTGCGTCTGAGATTTTAGGTATTACTCTTACAAGGCGAGCCAATGGTTCGGCTCAACATGTGGAGTTGGCCGGTTTCCCTCATCATGCTCTCGACACTTATTTGCCCAAATTGGTGCGCGCCGGCAAGCGTGTTGCCATCTGTGAACAGCTTGAAGACCCCAAGTTGACCAAGAAACTTGTCAAGCGTGGTATTACTGAATTGGTGACTCCTGGGGTGTCAATTAATGATAATATTCTTGACCATCGCGAAAACAACTTTGTCGCAGCTGTTCATTTTACCCGCTCGAGTTGTGGCGTGGCATTTCTAGATATCAGTACAGGCGAGTTTTTGACTGCCGAAGGTTCAACCGACTATGTAGACAAACTGTTGGGTAACTTTGGACCTAAGGAGGTGCTTGTAGAGCGTGGCAATCGCAATAAATTTGACGAGACTTTTACGGCACGCTACCTGACTTTTGAGCTTGATGACTGGATCTTTACAGAGGAGGCGGCTATGGACCGATTGCTCAAGCAGTTTGAAACACGAAATCTCAAAGGTTTTGGCGTTCACAATCTTCGCTTGGCTATCGTTGCATCGGGAGCTATTCTCCATTATCTTGACATCACACAGCATACTCAAATCGGCCACATAACTAATTTGTCGCGCATTGAGGAGGATCGCTATGTGCGCCTTGATAAGTTTACTGTTCGCAACCTTGAGCTCATCGACAGTATGGCCGAGGACGGTAAGAGCCTATTGAGTGTCATAGACCGTACTATCAGCCCTATGGGAGCGCGTTTATTGCGCCGTTGGCTGTTGTTCCCTCTCAAAGATGTCAAGGCAATCAATGACCGATTGGATGTGGTGGAGTATTTCTTCCGTGAGCCGCAGCATCGCGACGAGATTCGTTCATTGCTTGAGCAGGTTGGTGACCTTGAGCGTTTGATATCAAAGGTTGCTGTGGGCCGCATTACACCTCGTGAGGTAGTGCAGATGCGAAATGCATTGACCGCAATAGAACCAATCAAGCAATTATGTAGTGCGGCAAGTCAAGAGGCTCTACACTCGATTGGTGAGCAACTGAATCCGTGTGTGCTCATTCGCGACCGCATCGCACGCGAGATTGTTGACGATGCACCTACGGCCGTAAACCGTGGCACAATTATTCGCACAGGCGTTGATGCCGAGCTTGACGAGTTACGCGACATTGCATTCCAGGGCAAAGACTATTTGTTGCGATTGCAGGCCCGAGAAATAGAGGCTACCGGCATTCCCAGCCTCAAGATTGGCTACAATAATGTGTTTGGCTACTATATCGAGGTTACAAACACCCACAAAGATAAAGTTCCCGAGGAGTGGATTCGCAAGCAAACACTTGTCAATGCCGAGCGT
>JAFPCM010000067.1 GCA_017390185.1 Muribaculaceae bacterium | reverse complement strand
GTATACATACAACCAACTAATATGAAAATCCTTAAAGCTATTACCTTAATTGTCGCATCGGTGGTGCTGATGACGGCATGTGGCCCTTCGCGCCAAGAATTGACCGACCAAGCCCTTCAGGTCGTTTTTGACGAGTTTCAAATGGTGGGATTGTCGGCCGCAGTGGTCAAAGACGGCAAGATTATTTACAACCAATCGTTTGGCTACAAAAATTTAGAGGACTCAACACCTCTTACCAACGACGATGTGATGAGAATTGCATCAATATCAAAATCGTTTACAGCAACATCATTGTTGCAGTTGGTCGACAAAGGCATCATTTCGCTTGACGACGATGTGAGCGACCTGATCGGTTTCACATTGCGCAACCCCAACCACCCCGATGTGCCCATCACGCTCCGCATGGTGTTGTCACACACGGCAAGCATTCGTGACAAAGACGATTATTCGACATTGGACCATCTCAATCCCGCAGTCAACGGCGACTGTGCCGATTCATATTTTGACTATAAGCCCGGCGAAGGATATAACTACTCAAATATGGGCCTCAACCTTGCCGGTGCTATTCTTGAAAAAGTGTCGGGCGTGAGATTTGACAATTATGTGCGCCAAAATGTTATCAATCGTCTTGGACTGTATGGTGGCCACAATGTCGATTCGCTTGATGCAAGCCGCATTGCTCGCATTTATCGTATCAGAGACGGAAAATATGCTGAAGCTACAAGTGCCTATGCCAGCCGTGCCAAGGATATGCCTAATTATGTGCAAGGATATTCTGCTCCCATGTTTTCACCAACAGGTGGTGTGAAAATTTCGGCTCGCGACCTTGCTCAATACATGATGATGCACATGAACTATGGCGAATATAATGGCACACGCATCATTTCGGAAGAAAGTGCGCGCGCCATGCAAACACCCGTGTGGATAGCCAAAAACGAAGGCGATGAGCAATATGGACTCTGTTTGCGTGAGTTTATCGACTTTGTTGATGACGCACGATATAACACTCCAGGCAATTATCCTATCGGCCACACAGGCGGTGCATACGGATTGCGCAGTATCATGATTTGGAGCCCAGCCGATAATTGGGGTATCGTGGCGATGACCAATGGCTACACCGGCATCGAAGACAAAGACTTGCTGAAAACCATTGTTAATGCCATTTACGACGCAAGCATCAAAGAAGCGGAATAACACTCATATTGTTAGTCTATAATCTCCCTTGCCCGCTTGGCAATGGGAGATTTTTTTGTACTACTTTGGACAAAAAAACGAGAGTTACTCGTGATGAGCAACTCTCGCTATGTTGATATCGTTTGCACGACTTATTAGTCTTTGATGTTGGGCTCTTCGAGGCCGAGACCTTTTTTCTTGTCAACAACTTTTAGAATAAAGCCGATGATGAGTGCGGCAACACCCAATGATGCAAGCATCACAAGGGGTGCTGTGTAGTCATAGTGTGTAGCGGCATATTCGGGAGTGATAGTGCCGTTGGCAAGACCTTCAACGAGATCGGGGTTTGTTGAGTCGAGTACTTTACCGATGAGCATGGGGAAGAGCCACAAACCGATGTTCTGAATCCAGAAGATGAGTGCATAGGCGCTACCGATGATTTTGGCATCAACGAGTTTGGGTACGCTGGGCCACAATGAAGCGGGAACGAGCGAGAAGCTTGAGCCAAGCACGAGGATGGTCACATAAGCAATGATTGTTCCAGCCACGGGGCTGCCTTTGAACTCGGGGAGAACGAAGGCAAATGTGAGGTGGCAAATGATGAGCAACACCGAGCCGAGTACGAGCATTGAAGCCGCTTTACCTTTGTGGTCAACATAGTTGCCCAAAATGGGAGTGATACCCACCGCCAGCAAGGGGAATACGGCAAACACTGTTTCGGCGCTTTGACGCATGTAGCCCATGTAGCAGAATGCAACGAGCGATGCTATTGATATTGCCAAGAGACCGATTTTGAGCGATTTTTTCTTTGAGAAGTTGCTTGCAAATGCAGTGGCAGCCACAACGAGCATGATTGCATATTGAATGATTGTCACTGTGTTTGTAGCCCAGAAAGAGTCGGGAGCAACTTCGTGGAATGTGAGGTTACATTGGAGCATGTTAACCGCATATTTTTGGAAGGGGAAGATTGCCGAGTAATAGAGTACGCAGAGCAATGCAACCAACCAGAAACCGCTGCTTGAAAGAATTTTGCCCAAGTCAGAGATTTTGAAGGGGTCGTCTTTTTCTTCGGCCTCGCCTGTTTGGCTGTCAAGTTTACGGTCCATGAAGAAGTAAACGATAAACATGATGAGGGCAATCATGAGCAACACCACGCCAAATGCAACTGAGCGCGATACATCGATAGTGCCGCCCAAACGAGCAAATACGGGTGAGAAAATCATACATGTTGCAACACCCAGACGAGCTAATGCCATTTCCGAGCCCATGGCGAGTGCCATTTCACGGCCTTTGAACCATTTTACGATACCGCGGCTCACTGTGATACCGGCCATTTCAACGCCGCAACCAAATATCATAAAGCCCACTGCGGCAAATTTGGCCGAAGCCGGCATGCCTTCATAGAAAGGAGAGATGCCCAACTCGTCAAAGACGGGGATGTAGTTGAGATTGTCGGTAAACCATTGTTCGAGTCCGCTGCCCATAAACATTTCGGTGACTGCATACCAGTTGATGGCTGCACCGAGTAGCATTACAGCACCAGAGAGAACTGCGGTAAAGCGAACACCCATCTTGTCGAGAATGATACCGGCAAAGATGAGGAAGAATACAAATACATTGAGGAATGTTTCAGAGCCTTGCATTGTGCCGAATGCAGTTGAGTCCCAACCGCGAGTCGATTGCATAAGGTCTTTGATGGGAGAGAGAATGTCCATGAAAATGTAGCTGAAGAACATGGCCATTGCGAGAAGCAAAAGCGCAGTCCAACGAGCCCATGCCTTGTCATTCAAGGCTTGTTTTAGAGTTTCTGCCATTGTTTTGAGTGATTATTGTTTGTTATAAATTGGTGCAAAGTTAGTGAAAATAAGAAATATAATTGTTATATTCGTGGTCTAATCTTGATTAATAGCATTTTTTATGGAATTATCTTCTCGCCCTTATACATTTGATCGTGTGGTACGCATCGTTATAGGTGTTGTCATTGTGGTAGGTCTGCTTTGGCTGCTCAACCGTCTGTCTGATGTGTTGTTGCCGTTTTGTGTGGCGTGTTTGGTGGCTTATATGCTTGAACCGTTGGTGCAACTCAACCGTCGCGTCATGCGTCTAAACGGGCGAGGATTGGCCATTACCGTGACATTACTCGAAGTGGTGTGTGCGTTGGGAGCAATCGGCTATTTCGTGGTGCCGATGATATTTGATGAGTTCTCGCAAGTGTCGGCGATATTCAGCCAATATGCTTCAAGTGAAAATGTAACAATGCTATCGGCCGGATTGCACGATTTTATTCGCGATCATATTGATTTCAAACAGATTTCGACAATTTTGTCGCGTCAAGATTGGAGTGCTATCATCGACGCCATGTTATCGTTCCTTAGTAGCGGCTTTGATGTTGTGATGGGCGTTGTCGGCTGGTTTTTCGCGCTGCTATATCTGGTGTTTATCATGTCCGATTATGACCGTGTGATGCGCGGCTTCGGAAAACTCGTCCCGCCAAAATATCGAGATGTTGTTTTTAAGGTAGGCAATGATATCAAGGTAAGCATGAATCAGTATTTCCGTGGTCAGGCTCTTGTGGCGTTGTGTGTGGGTATAATGTTCTGCATCGGATTTCTCATTATCGGTATGCCCATGGCTATCGCTCTCGGACTGTTTATCGGTGTGCTCAACCTCGTGCCTTATTTGCAATTTGTCTCTATTGTGCCTACGACATTGTTGTGTGTGGTATATGCAGCAAATTCAGGTGGCAGTTTTTGGGGTATGTTCTTGGCGTGTATGGTGGTGTATGCGGTTGTCCAGATTATTCAAGACGGGTTTATTGTGCCAAAGGTTATGGGTAAAACCATGGGCCTCAATCCTGTAATTATATTGTTGTCATTGTCGGTGTGGGGCTCGTTGCTCGGCTTTATGGGACTTATTATTGCCTTGCCATTGACAACACTTGTATTGGCCTATTATAACGAATATATCATCAACCCCAAACCCCGCAAGGCTGTGGCTGATGATAATGTGGTGGAGCAAGAGGAACCTTCAGAGGTTAATCCTCAATAGAACCCGAAGACAAATTTTTTGCAAGAATCTCGCGCGCCATGTTTTCGTCGCGCTGTAATACCATTAGTCTTACTTGCCCGATTGTGCTGAACGGAATGGGGTAGATGGTCGACATGATTTCATTGTCGACAATGCATTTAATGCCGTTTGATTCAAGTAGCCCTTTGGCAATGTAGGCCTCGGCATCAGAGTTATACACGTTGAGTGTAACCAAAGTTGAGTGAGAGGAGTGAGTGTTCATTGTGTTTGCCGTTTATTTGTATATTTTGCGTCGGTTTAACTCGGCCTGATAACGTCGCGCATTGTTGAGGTGCGTGTTATAGTCAACTGCAAAATTGTGGTATCCCGAGAAGTCCTCTTTGGCACACATATAAAGGTAGTTGTGCATGGGTGCATTCAATACAGCTTCGAGCGTTGATTTTGCCGCGATGCGAATAGGGCCGGGAGGCAATCCCGCATGCAGATAGGTGTTGTAGGGTGATTCCACTTTCAGATGCTTGTTTGTGATGCGTCGCAATGAGAAATCGCCAACGGCAAATTTCACCGTCGGGTCGGCCTGAAGGGGCATATTTCGGTCAACGCGATTGATGTAAAGTCGAGCCACCTTGGGTCGTTCATCGCTTTTTGCTGTTTCTTCTTCCACAATTGAAGCTATTGTTGCCACATCGACAGGTGTAAGTCCCATAGACCTTGCCTTGGCGCGGCGTTCATCGTTCCAAAAATGATTTCTATAATCACATAAACGTTCAATGACGCGAGAAGGTTTGTTGGTCCAATAAAATTCATAGCTGTCGGGGAAAAAAGCTGCCGGATAATGAGCCTTTTTGAATCCCATAGCCGGTAATACCGAGTCGCAAGCTGCAACAAAATCATCGGCACCGAATTCCAATCGCGCGGCAATTTTTTCGGCCAATTGGTCGATGGTACGAATGTTGTTGAAAACCACCTTGACAGGAGTCTGCTGTCCATAACGCAAGCGCTGCATGATGTCATACTCTCTGTCGCCAGGCTTGATGCGATATGCGCCGTGGGC
>JAFPCM010000009.1 GCA_017390185.1 Muribaculaceae bacterium | reverse complement strand
TAACGATAGGGTGTTTTGCAAAGCTGCTAGTTCTGCGGCAATTATAGCCTTTTCCCCTATCTCTTGGTTTAATTTTGACTCAGCAATACTGATTTTAGAGCGTGTAGTCAACACTTGGTTTTCTAAATAGTCCCTTTCGTTTATCACATTTTTCAGTCGCTCTAACTGTAACCTGTTTCGCAGCTTCGCATGCATACCATAAAATACAGCATATAACACAACCACACCAAGGGCTATAATCACCAAGAGAAATCGCAGCTTTTGTGATTGTTTTTCGGCTAAAACTTTTTCATTTTTCACATTTAAATAGTCACGTTGGCTTTTGACAACTGCCTGTTGCCAAATTTCCTGAAGAGTTGAATATCTCTTAATATTTATACTATATTCCCATTTTAATGCATTTCCATAATCGCCTATAGTTTTATAATAGCGACTACGGGCACTAGCCACAGCGACTGAATCTAACGCAAAACGAGATAATTCCTCTCCTTTTTTTAGATAGTAGGCGGCACTATCCATTTTATTTTCATGACTATATGCTTCACTCAAATGGCAGTAATCAACAGCATTGACCGCCCGATTGTAGCCCATTAAAACAGTCATTAACTGTCTTTTCACCGCGTCAAAATCTAACTGCACTTTTCGAACATGTGCATACCCTCTGATTGCACGACAAATCAATGTGGTGTCTGCAATGCTATTTGCAAACTGCTTTGCTTCTAAATATATTTCTTCACTGCAGGGATAGTCTTTTATGTTATTATATGCCTCTGCAAGGCTTATCAAAGCATTCCCAATATACTTTTCATCGCCATGTTTTTGGAAATGCTCTAATGATTTTTGCGCGCATATCAACTCCTCATCAAAGTTATATGAGTAGTTATGTATGTACATCATTAATGAATATATCATTCCAAGGTATTGATGATTATTCATGTCAAGAGCATGTTTTTCGGCTTCAAGACAAGATATTGATGATGTCGCAAATTCATTGGCATTGAAATTAACCACCGCGTGATAATAATGGGCAAGCATGGCATAGTGGTGCTCGTTGCTGGGGGCGAAATAATCGATGGCGATTGTGATTAGCGAGTCATCGGTAAGGTCGATATAGTTTTTGTCATAGGCTTGCGAGAGCAACAGAGCATGCATGGCGCGGCCACGGTCGGTTGTCAGTTCATCAGGGTTGATTGCCTGCAACAACGCAAGTGCCGAATCGGGATATTCTTGCATCACTGCTTCGGCCTGCTTGTGGGTGTCGCTGATGTGACGGCTCTCGCCACACGCAACGACTATCATCACTGCCACAACAGCCAATAATATGTCTCGCACTCGTTTCATAATTATTCAAATCGCCATGTGATGACGCCAACCTGTTCGGCTTGTGCATTGAGCGCGACAGAAAACCGAGACTCACGCGCTGCTGCTATGCAACTTTGACGCACGGCTGCATTGGCCGATGCCGGACCATCGCCACCGTCGTAGGTGGGAGTTCCCACGACAAATCCGTCGCGATTGACTCGCACGCGAATGCGAATTGTGCCTGTGTGCTGGCTCTTTGGTCGGCCAAATGATTCAAGTGTACGCCCGGTGAGTGTGTGACCAGGAGTGCCACCTGTAGCTCCGACAGTGGAGTTGCCGTCGGGCGAGCCTGCCGTTCCGCGACCACTGCCCGAGTTGCCAAATTTCACTTGGTTTCTGATGCGTTGTGCGGCTTCTTGCTCGCGCTTGATGCGCTCTTGCTCAGCAAGTTCTTCTTTGGTAGGACCGGTCTTTTCGGGTTTGGGTGTTTCTTTTATTTTTGCGGGAGAGTCTTGTGTCGATGTCACCAATGGAGGCACTTTGCCCACTTCGCCCTGGTCTACGGGGTCGGCGGCCTGCTGATCGGCCTGCTCGGGAGATGATGAGGGAGCGGGAGTGTTTTCGCTTTGGGCTTGCTCCTGCATGTTTCCTTCAACGATAAGTTCTCCGCCATACAAAATTTCGCTTGTGTCTTGCGGCGGCCACTTGCGCGGCTGCTCGCCTGTGTAGCGCAGATAGGCACACAGCATGATCACCAACACCACAATGTGAAACACCACTGTTGCGATGATGGCTATTAGACGGTTGCGACGGTCGGGCGAGGGCATCGTTGACTGCTATTTTTTGTGTGAGGGATGTGTTGCCAACACCATTTTGAGATTGTTGCGACTGCTCATTTCGAGCATTTCCACTACGCGGCCATAGGGCACCTCTTGGTCGGCATAAAGGGCTATGTAACTGTCAGGGCTCTGTTGCTGTGTAAGTTGCAAGAATGTCAACAGCGCATCGCGGTCAATAGGCTGCGGCTCGCTGTCGCCAAACGAGGCATAAATCTGCTGCTCTTTGTCGATATACACTCGCGCACCGGGTTTGAGCGCAGTTTGTTGCGAACTTTGTGGCAAATTCACTTCAAGAGCCGTGGGAAACACAAAGGTTGATGTCACCATGAAAAAGATGAGCAACAAGAAGATAACATCGGTCATCGACGCCATCGAAAACATTGACATCATGTCGTTTTGTCGTTTCAGTGCCATAACAAACCTGTGTTTAGAGCATTATTGAGCTGGCTCGTTGAGCAAGTCCATAAATTCCATGGTCTTGGCTTCGAGCATATTCATCACTTTGTTGATGCGTGCAACGAGGTAGTTATAGGCAAATAGGGCGATGATACCCACAATGAGACCCGCAACAGTGGTTACCAATGCCTCATAAATACCTCCGGCAAGCACATCGATATTGGCACTGCTGCCGGCACTTGCGAGGTTATAGAATGCGTCAACCATACCCATCACCGTGCCCAAGAAACCGAGCATGGGAGCACCGGCCGCTGTTGTAGCAAGCCAAGGAAGGCCTTTGCTGAGGTTGGCGATTTCAAGGTTGCCGGTGTTCTCGATTGCCACAAGAACGTCACTCATGGGGCGGCCTATGCGGCTGATACCCTTGGCAATGAGTCGGGCGTAAGGCGAGCCGTTTTTCTTGCACAAATTTTGCGCGCTCTCTATTTCGCCTTCGTGAATATAGTCTTTGATGCGTTTCATAAACGAGGCATCTTCTTGTGAAGCTTTGTTGATAGCCATTGCGCGCTCAACAAATATGTAGATACACATAATAGACAGTATCAAAAGAGGAATCATTATAAATCCGCCCTCGAGACACAAATCCCACACCGACAATTCTTGGGCAACGGGCTGCGTGGTTTCGGCAACTGTAGCCACCGAGTCGGTCAAAGCCTGCGTTGCAGCACTGCTGATATTGGCAAATAAAGACATTATATTCAAGATTAATCAGTTATAGTTTTAAGTTAGATTAAACAAGCCTTATAGCGTTTAATTGTCTCTTCAAGGCCGAGATAAAGGGCATCGCAAATGAGCGCATGGCCAATAGACACCTCGTTGAGGAAAGGCAATCGCTCATGGAAAAACTTGAGGTTTTCAAGGCTCAAATCGTGACCGGCGTTAACACCCAATCCGGCTTTGTGGGCAGCCAAACTCGCCTCTACATAAGGCGCAACGGCTGCTTCGGGATTGACGGGATATTGGTCGGCATAGGGTTTGGTGTAAAGTTCCACACGGTCGGCACCAACCTTGGCTGCCAACTTGATGTTTTGAACATCAGTACCCACAAAGATTGACGAGCGAATACCTGCCTCGCGCAAAGAGTCGACAATACCGGTCAAAAATTCCATGTTGGCTGCAACATCCCATCCGGCACTTGATGTAATGGCATCGGGAGCATCGGGAACAAGAGTCACTTGGTCGGGCTTAACCTTCAACACCATATCCATAAACTCGGGCGTGGGGTAACCCTCGATATTAAACTCTGTTCTAACCAACGGGCGCAACGAGAAAACATCGTCACGGCGAATGTGACGTTCATCGGGACGAGGGTGAACAGTGATGCCGGCGGCACCAAAACGTTCGCAATCCATTGCCACATCAATCACATTGGGACGATTCTCACCGCGAGCATTGCGCAATGTTGCGATTTTATTGATATTTACACTTAAATTTGTCATCGGTTTATTTTAATATGAAGAATTATTCATATATTTGCTATGTTAATTAAACTACAAAAGTAATAAGAATTACCAAGACGCAAAAATTTGGAAGGAAAAGATAACATTTTATCACAAAATACCCGCTTGAAAATCGCTATTTTCGGCAATAAGTACCAAGAGGAGTACCTCACACAGTTGAGCGAGTTTTTCAACCTCATGTCACACTATGACCTCGAAGTGGCTATGGAATATACTTTCTATAACTACTTGAGCCGAGTGCTTGACACAACTCCTCATGTCGACCAGCTTATCAAGGGCGACCGTTTTACGGCCGACATAGCCCTCAGCATAGGCGGCGACGGCACATTTTTGCGCACGGCACAACGAGTGGCCGACAAAGAAATTCCCATCATCGGCATCAACACCGGACACTTGGGTTACCTTGCCGATGTCACTATCGACGAGTGCCACGATATCTTTGACGATATCATCAACCACCGATACAAAATCGAAGACCGTTCGCTTATCGAGGTCAGCACCTCCTGCCCCGAATTTACCGGATGGAAATATGCCCTCAACGAAGTGGCTATCCTCAAACAGGACACCGCATCGATGATTTCGGTGGAAACACTCATCAACGGCTCGGAACTCGCCACATATCGCGGCGACGGGCTGATTGTTTCGACTCCAACCGGCTCAACAGGCTACAATCTGTCGGTTGGCGGACCAATCATTGAACCATGCGCGCCAAACTGGGCTTTGTCGCCCATTGCCGCCCACTCGCTCACAATGCGTCCGCTCGTTATCAGCGACCAGCGAGTGCTGACCATCACCACCACCTCGCGCGCTCAAAACTACCGCATTAGCCTTGACGGCCGCTCGACCACTCTGCCCGTCGGCACAACCGTCACTCTGCGCAAAGCCCCGTTTGTTATCAAACTCGCACAGCGACACATCCATCATTTCACCGACACGCTGCGCAACAAATTGCTGTGGGGCATCGACAAAATTTGATTACCATACCTTCTAACCTTTAACACACTATGACTTTACCCACACACATCAACCATCCGCAATTGGGATTGGTTCACATCACCTATCGCACCAATTCGTGCCGAATATCGGCTCGTTGGAAAAACGGCCGCGTTCACATCAATGCTCCGGCAGGCATTTCGCTCACCGAGTTATCTCACGCCATCGACTCGCTTGCACCACGACTCGAAGTGAGGCAGCCCTCTCTCAAATATCACGACTCTCAGAGCATCAAACTCGACGGTGTGGAATTTGTCATCACACGACAAAGCATTTCGCCCGACAAGATTACCGCCCGCCCATCGTTGCCCGTTATCTCGATTGGCGTAGGCACAAACTACGACCTCAACGCACCCGAAACAACTCAAACCATCAGCCGACTTATGTGCCGCGTTGCCAACCGCATCGCCCCGCAACTGCTATTGCCCCGTGCTCGCGCACTTGCCGATGCCCTCGGTCTGAAAGTGTCGTCGTGGTCAATATCCACCGGACACACTACTTTGGGCCGCTGCTCGGCAAAAAAAGAGATTGCGCTGTCATATATGCTCGTGTTTATGCCCCAACATCTGCGTGACTACATCGTGTGGCACGAACTCGCCCACCTTTCCGAGATGAATCACAGTCAGCGCTTTCACCAACTGTGCAACAAATACTGCAACGGACTCGAAAAACAATATATCAACGAGTTGAAACACTACCACTGGCCCGTGCTGAAATAAACAGCTGATTATAAACAGCTTTAGACACAAGCATTAAGCAACCCGAAGGGCAGAAAAAACTAATATCTCAACGAATTACCCTGAAATTTCAACTCAACCAATATAAATCCAACTAAAATATTTATCTTTGCCATTACAGTATTTTGGGCCGAACAACAAAATAATACAACTTCTTTTGTCAAACATAAACCAACCATATAATGGAACAAGAACCACAACTCAATGCTCACAACAAGACGGAGTTTCCGCCTATGCACACTGCCGAATTTGATGCATCCTCAATTATGATATATGTAACCGAGGATAATCAAATTTCACTTGATGTGAAAATGGATGGTGAAACTGTATGGTTGAATCGGCATCAGTTGTCTATGCTTTTTGATAGAGATGTAAAAACTATTGGTAAACATATAAATAATGCCTTAAAAGAGGAATTAGAAGGATTGTCAGTTATCGCAAAATTTGCGACATGCCGAGAAGTTTAGGCAAATAATGATGTGATAATGTTTGTTGGATATTGGACCATTTTTTTTGTAATATTAAATTTTGTTATTGAATTTAGGGAATAAATTAATCAAATAAGATCTAATTATGAACAAAGAATTTAAAGGAAACGGCATTCGGGGTAAATTAACCGAAACATGCAAAACAACCGCGCAGAACTTACATCTTCCTACCTCTTTTGAATACTACGAAATTTGTAGAACTGAAATAATCTCACTGTACGAGAACAGAGAAAACTTGGAGTTAATCGAACTCGACATTCCCCGTAATCTTCATCAGTGCGATATCGCAGAAGCTGGACGCTATCTGTTCAAAAAGTGGAATATTGAAATGTATGTTTCTTCTCGTAATGATTGTATTGAAAATTCAGGAAAACGTAGACCTAGACAATATGTTTATTTCCCTGAAACTGACAATATCAGACTTTGTGATGATGTTTATACAGGACTAAAAAAGGTGTTAAAACCCGTTATTAAAAAGAAAGGTTTTCAAGTTTTTGACGAAGATTTTTACGAAGAAGGAAAACCAAAGCCTAAAAAATGAATCAAGAACCCCAACTAAACTCGCATAACAAGGCGGAGTTTCCGCCCATGCACACTGCTGAACATCTGCTGAACGGCACGATGGTCAAAATGATTGGCTGCAAGCGTTCGCGCAATGCTCACATCGAACGCAAAAAGTCAAAGTGTGACTATCCCCTGCCCGAGCCTTTGACACCCGAGCAACTGCAAGCGATAGAGGACACGATAAACGGCGTGATTGAGCAAAACATGCCCATCACCCATGAGTTTATCTCCGCAAGCGAGGCTGCCGCCATCTATGACTTGGAACGATTGCCCGACGATGCATCTGAAATGTTGCGCATCGTACACATCGGCGATTATGACGCTTGCCCATGCGTTGGCGCACATGTCGAAAACACAAGCGAGATTGGCCGTTTTCGCATTTCAAGCGCACGCTATCAAGACGGAGTGCAACGCATCGTATTTCGCCTCGACTTACCCCAATAAGCGCCTACATTAATCACCCAATAAAAGCAACGCGACCGCCATCAGGCAGCCGCGTTGTGTTGTTATGAGCATTTGGCTTAGTTAGTCCCAAGTAATCACTTTGTCGCTTGAGAGCAATTCTTCGTCTTGAGCGTGCGACTCGGCCATCGGTTGGGGTTCCTCGGGCTTAACTTCGGCCTTCAATTCCTCAACGATTTTTTTGTCACGGTTGAGAGCGGGAGTTTTTTCAAGCACCTCAACCACAGAGTCATCGTCCATTTGGTCGGGACGCAAGATTACGAAACGCGCGCGGTCTTTGCTGTTTTGCATTTCGGTGAATTTCACACCATATTCTTCTTGCAAACGCTGGTCGGTATTTGATTTATCTACCTTGTTGGTCTCAACAGTAAAGATATCGGCGGTTTTTGCCGCACCTTTGGGCTTAATAAATGTCGATGTCTCCTCTTGCAACGACACATCAAAGCCCGATGCAAGAATTGTCATCTTGATTTTATCGCCCAATGAGTTGTCGATAGCCACACCCCAAATCACATCAATTTCCTCGCCAAGGTTGCTGATAAACTCGGTCAACTCGGCAGCTTCTGACATGTGGAATTTGTTTTCGGCATTTTCAGAGAAGTAGAGGTTAAACAACAAGCGTTTTGAACCATAGATATTGCGATTGCGCAACAAGGGAGAATTAAGCGCGTCGGCAATAGCCTTGGTCACACGGGTTTCGCCCTCGCCATAACCAGTCGAAATGATGGCAGCGCCACCGCCACGCAATGTGGTGTCAACATCGCAGAAGTCTCGGTTTATAACCCCCACGCTTGTGATGATTTCAGAGATACTCAATGCGGCTGTCGACAAGGTGTCGTCGGCTTTGCGGAAGGCGTTGATAAAGTCAAGATCTTTATACACCTCGGTCAATCGCTCGTTATTGATCACCAACAAGGCATCGACATGCTTTGACATCTCGTCGGCACCGACAAGCGCTTTTTTGATTTTGGGTTTGCCTTCAAACAAGAAGGGAATGGTGATAATACCCACAGTGAGCAATCCGCGCTCCTTGGCAATGCGTGCCACTACGGGAGCCGCACCAGTACCAGTGCCACCGCCCATACCGGCTGTGATAAACACCATCTGAGTGTCGTCGTCAAACAACGCATTAATTTCTGCCTCACTTTCTTCGGCCGCCTTTCTTGCTCTTTCGGGAACATTACCCGCACCGAGTCCCTTGGTGGTTTGTGGTCCGAGCAACACTCGTGTTGGCACAGGAGAGTTGTCAAGTGCCTGTTGGTCGGTATTACACACCACAAACGACACATCTTTCACATTTTTGCGATACATGTGATTGATGGCATTGTTGCCACCTCCACCCACACCGACAACTTTAATTATCACTCGGTGTTCGCTTTGGGGCTCATTTATCACAAATTGGTGACCGTTTGCTATATCTTCGTTAGTCATAATCAACTGATTTTATTCATTTTTACTATTCTTCATCATCATAACCGTCACTTTCATCATCTGCCGACTCGGTGACAATTCTCACTACCTTCTCCTTCAAAGCGCTGAGGTTGAGACTGACACCCCATCGGTTTTTCTTTTGAGTCTTGACGGGTTGGGGTTCTTCTTCAACAAAATCATCAATGTCATCGGCATCGATTTCCTCTTGTATCTCGACGGGTTCGTCTTCGATTTCAACTTCGGGCATGTAGGTACATTCAAGTGCCGACATGCGTGATGCTGCCATGAGCAATGCCAACACATCGATTGAGTCGTAGGCCTGAATGCTTGAATCGACAATGCGAATCATTCCGGCAGGCGCACCGCTGCGAACCTTCATATCGCTATTAGTACCGAGGAGTGAGTTAAAGCCGCGCAATTTGGCTCCACCGCCAACGATGATAATGCCTTGGGGCAATTCAGCGGCTTTGTAGCCTGCATAATTGAGTTGCTCGATAATGTTTGCAACAATCTCTGACGAGCGAGCCTGAACAAAGCTGTTAATCTCGGCTACATCAACACCGTCGGCTGTAGTTTTCTTGGCCGAGCCGTCAGCAATGGCGCTGCCATGGGCAATTTTGAATTCTTCGGCCTTTTCCTCAATGCAATTTGTTGCGGTGATGTCGCGAGTGATGTTGCGAGAGCCCATGGGCAATGTCGCGATATATTGCAACACAGCATCTTTGTAAATCGATACCGTTGTGGTTTCGGCACCGAAATCGACAAACATACAACCCAAACGCTTTTCGTTGTCGGTGAGAACAATGTCGGCAATAGCCACAGGACGAACAATATAACCGGCAATGGCAAATGGCAAGCGTTCGCAAAGCACACGATTGATGTTGCGCTTGATTTGAGGCTTACACACAATGAGGTTCATCTTGGCTGTGAGTGTTTGTCCAAACACGCCAACAGGGTTAGGCACCATTTGCTTGTCAACAAAATACTTGCAAGGCACAACATCAATCACGTCACGGTCGGCGATTGCTGTTGTTTTCACCTTGTATTTGATTTGTTCGATGATATATTCTGTGATTTCGGTTTCGTCGGGCAAAGTAGTGCTTTCGTTGACAATTACCGATGATAGCGAGCGACCGCCGACGCTGACATAAACGCTCTTGATCTTGCGTGGAGCGATGCCAGGATCCTGTTCAAGACGAGACACAACTTGCGACACAGCATTGCAAACCATATCCACATTCTGAATACAGCCATAACGAACACTGTCCAAAACCTTTTCTTCTTCAACGGCCAACACCGTGAGAGTTCCGGTTTCATCTATTGAACCGATAGCCCCTTTGATTTTAGAGCTACCAATCTCGATTGCAACTATATATTTTTGTTCCATATAAAAATGTTTTTTATTCTTGTTTTAGATTATTGAGGTTTTTCTTCGACGACTTGCATACTTTCAACATCAGGTGCTTCAGATTCTGACAAGTCTTTTTCGATATCAACTTTTTTGTTTGAATCTTTCTTGCGTTTGGTCGCTACAATCTGGCCGTCCCATTTCACGGCAATTGATTCATAGGTATCCCAACCGCGATATTTCATAGCCTCGGTGTAGAAGCGGCGCAAACGGGTAAATTTGTTCTCAACATTGTTATTGTAACCAAATTTGATCACATGCCCTTTGAGCATAGGAACCAACGTGATTTCGCCCTTCTTGTCAACCTCAATCATCGATATCAGTCCTGAGAAAAGCGAGTCGGCCTGAATGTAATTGACCAAAGGCAACAAATCGATAGCCCGATGTTTGGCATCAAAAGTACCCTTGATTACCGGCACATCCATGTGGTAGCGTGCATCGGCCTCAATGCGCTTGCCCACGTTGTTGAGATAGTATGAACTATCTCCGTCAAACACTCTCACCACCGGGTGCATTGGTGTAACTGTTATCTCGATGCGGCCGCTGCTATATGTCACGCACGACGCACTTTCAATCTTGTCGATAGAGTTAAGAATGCGTTCAAGGCTGTCGGTATTGATTTGGTCGAGCGGCATGCCCACACAATAGTCGGGCAAATAGCCTATCTCACGCGACACCTCATCGGCCGAAACAAACGAGTTGTTAACCTCATCGGTAAATTTGATTTCGATTCCGGTACATTTAGGCACATTGTCCTCTCGGCCCATCCATATAAAAATGAACGCCAAATAGGAAACAAGCAGTAGTGCCGATATGCCCCAAATGATATTTCTCATAGCAAAATATTGTGTTATAAAGGTTTACAGATTTCGTGGAGATAATTACAAATATCACCGGCACCCACAGTAAGCAATACATCGGGGCGGCACTCTTTCACCACATCAACCAATTGGTCTTTAGCAATGAGCACTTTGTCGGCAACGGTGATGTTGTCAAAGATTATCTGCGAAGTAACGCCTTCGATGGGCTCTTCGCGTGCGGGATAAATGTCGAGCAAAATCACTCGGTCGGCAAGCGACAACGCCTCGGCAAACTCGGGAGCAAAATCGCGAGTGCGCGAGTACAAGTGGGGTTGGAAAGCCACTGTCAACTTGCGGTCGCCCCACAATTTTTTCACCGACGAGATACTTGCGCGCAATTCATCGGGGTGATGGGCATAGTCGTCAATAACCACGCGACCTTGTTCGCCCTCCTCTTTTAGCCACACCTCAAAACGGCGTTTGGGGCCCATGAAGGTGCGCATGGCATAATACATGTCGTCGGGCTGAATAGAGCCAGTGAGATAACACGCCGCCATTGCTGCTATTGAGTTTTCAATATTGATTTCGACGGGCACGCCCAATTCAAAACCGGGATAAACGCCCTCGGGAGTAACCAAGTCAAAAGTGATGGTTCCGTTGCCATACACTATATTTGTTGCGTGAAAATCGCCCGAGTCGCGCGAATAGGTGTAAACCTTAACGCCCTCCTGAACACGAGGCTTCACTTTCAATCCCTCGTGAATGAGCAAATAGCCGTCGGGGCTGATCAACTCTGTGAAATGCGCAAAACTTTCAAGATAGGCCTCCTCAGTTCCATAGATATCGAGATGGTCGGGGTCGGTCGATGTGATTACCGCAACATAGGGGCTGAGATGATGAAACGAACGGTCATATTCATCAGCTTCAATAACGGTGTAGGGCGAAGTTTCGCTCAACAACAAATTGCTGTTGTAGTTGCGCAAAATGCCACCCAAGAAAGCATTACAACCCACCGAAGAGTTGTGCAAAATGTGAGCAGCCATTGACGATGTTGTGGTCTTGCCATGAGTACCTGCAAAGCAGATTCCCTTTGATCCGCGAGTAATCATACCCAACACGGCAGCGCGTTTCAACACCTCAAAACCGTTGTTTTGGAAATAGCACAAACCCTCATGATTGGCCGGGATTGCCGGGGTGTAAATAACCAGAGTGTCATCGGGATTGCGATAATTCTCGGGAATGAGGCTTGCCGACTCTTCATAGACGATTTCGGCACCTTCGCTCACCAAAGCATCGGTCAATGCGGTGCGAGTGCGGTCATATCCGGCCACATTGCATTTGCGCGAAAGGAAAAATCGCACCAAAGCAGCCATGCCGATACCGCCAGCACCCACAAAATATATGTTCTGTTTGAGTTTCATCTTTTATCGTGTTTCTAAAATTTGATATATAGCATCTACAATTTTCTCATCGGCATCACACAAAGCCATTTTCAGCACATTTGCTCTCATGGTTTGGCACAAAGCCTCATCTTCGAGCATGCGTTTCACCTCTGCAGCCAATTTTTCGCGGCAATCGGCATCAAGCACCATCACAGCCGCATCGCGGTCGGCAAGAGCTTGTGCGTTTTTACGCTGGTGGTCTTCGGCAACATTAGGCGATGGCACCAAAATGGCCGCCATTCCCAGCAGTTGCAACTCCGAGATAGTGCTTGCTCCGGCTCGCGACACGACAATGTCGGCAGCACGATAGGCAAGGCCCATATCAGAGATAAAAGGCATGGCCTTGACATTTTCATAACCCTGTGCTTTGAGCACACACTCGTCGGCATAAAGTTTGCCTGTTTGCCACAACACCGACGCGCCTGTTGCCGAAATTGCATCGAGCGACAAGCCCACGCTGTCGTTAATGGTGCGAGCGCCCAAACTGCCACCGGTCACAAACACGAGTTTGCGCTCGGGGTCAAATCCCAACGCTTTTTTAGCCTCGGCTTGGCTCTCTTTTACCTCAAACAAGGCTGCTCTCACCGGATTGCCGGTTTTCAAAATCTTGTCAGCGGCAAAGAAACGCTCCATTCCGTCATAGGCCACACAAATTTTTTCGGCCTTTTGAGCCAAGAGTTTGTTGGTCACGCCAGGGTAAGAATTCTGCTCTTGGAGCAATGTGGGTATACCACGCTTTTGTGCCGCCTTGAGCATCGGACCGCTGGCATAACCGCCTACGCCGATAGCCATGTCGGGATTGAACTCACGCAACACTTTGCGCGCACGACGCATGCTCTTGAACAGTTTCCACAACACCTTGAAATTGCGCCACAAACGACGGCGGTCAAAACCGCTTACCGGCAGACCTACAATTTTGTATCCTGCTGCTGGCACGCGCTCCATCTCCATTCGGTTTTCGGCACCCACAAACAGTATTTCGGTGTCAGGGTCGCGACGTTTCAACGCATTAGCAATTGACAATGCAGGGAAAATGTGGCCGCCAGTACCGCCGCCACTGATTAATATGCGAAATGGAGATTTTGCTTTCATCGGTTGTTATTGTTTATAGTTTAGCCAAATTTTCACCATCGCTTTCGGTCGATGTTATAAATAATGAGAATTTTTTCTTCTTATTTTTCTTGGGTCGAGGTTGCATGCCATATCGGCTGACACTCAGCATCATACCGAATGCTATAGATGTTATCAATATTGACGAGCCTCCCTTTGATATGAGCGGTAACGGCTGTCCCGACACGGGGAATACGCCCGTGACGATGCCCATGTGGAACAACGCCTGGAACACAATCATCACGGCCAGACCGAGCACCAACAGTGCCGGGAACGACTTGCGACATCGGCCTGCGATGCGCCCCGAGCGAGTCAGCAACCACATATATACCACGATCAATGCCAAGCCGCCAAACATACCGGATTCTTCGATAATGATTGCATATATATAGTCAGAGAATGCCAATGGCAATCGCGATGCCTCACGAGAGTTGCCAGGGAATTGTCCAAAAATACCGCCATTGGCTTGGGCGAAATATGAGTACATTTCCTGGCGGTTTTCGGGAGTGATATCCTGTTCATACTTAGGTTTACCATCGCCGATAAAGCGTTCAACTCGAGCTTGCCATGTTGTCGAACGGTCAAGTTTTTCAACTTGTGTTCCGGCTGCGGCCTCAGCGGCACGGCTTTCGGAACTGAGCATCTTATAGCCTAATGCAGCACCTCCGATAACGGCATAGGCCACAAGAACTAAAGCCAATTTCTTGAACTGCACACCGCCAATCATCATCATTGACAAACTGATTGCCATGAGCAAAATCGTATTGGTCAACCCCTGGGTAAACAGCAATCCGCTGAATAGAATAACCGAGAGTGCGCTCCACAATACACCTTTGGTTTTCACTCCATTAGGCTCTTGCATGCGTGACATGATCAACGCAATAACAAGTACCGACGACATTTTCAAAAACTCGGCGGGCTGAATCATAACCCCGAGAAAAGTAAAGCTGCGACGCGCACCGTTAATGATATCGCCAGCGATCAGCACATAAACCATCATTACCACACTTGCAGCGGCAAAAATCGGGATAACGGGTTTAAAAAAACGATAATGAACTCGTTCGAGTACAATCATGATAACCAATCCTGCTAAAAGCATACCGCCGTGGCGCAAGATAGGTCCATAAACATTTGCCGATGACGCAACTTCGCGTGACGACGCACTATAAAGCGAAATTACCGACACAAGCAACAAAAAGATGATTACGCCCCAAATGTGGCGGTCTGAGCGAGGTTTAACTTCCTCGATGACCTCCTTCTTGGCCTTGGTTGCGGCCGACTCGGGAGAGGTCTTTGCTTTGAGATCTTCCATAGTAGTGTGTTTACATTATTGATTTAACATATTTCTTACTGCTTCCTTAAACTGACGACCACGGTCTTCATAACTGCTGAAAAGGTCAAAACTTGCACAGCAGGGCGACAACAACACTGTGTCACCGTCAACTGCGATTTCGGCACATGCTTTGACAGCCTCGTCAAGCGAATGTGTGTCGCGAATTTCAGCCACCTTGCCGCCAAAATAGTCAAGCAACTTGCTATTGTCCTTACCCATGCACACAATAGCCTTGACTTTTTTGCTCACAAGAGCCTCGATTTCGCTATAATCGTTACCCTTGTCTTTGCCACCGAGAATGAGCACTGTGTTTTGGGGCATGCTTTCGAGAGCATACCAACATGAATTTACATTTGTGGCTTTTGAGTCGTTGATATATCTAACGCCATCGACTGTGGCCACATATTCCAAACGATGCTCAACACCCTCAAAGTCAGACAACGCCTGGCGAATGTCCTCTTTCTTCACATCGAGCAAACATGCCGACAAACCGGCTGCCATTGAGTTGTAAAGATTGTGCAATCCGTTGAGCGACAAGTCGGCACGAGGCATTGACATGGGAGTGTTGCTCGCGTTGAGAATCAAATCGTGCTCGGCGTCAATATAGGCCTTTGTGCCCTCTTCCATTGTCTCGGCAAAGGGGAACAAACGTGCTTCGGTCTCGATTTGCTCTAACTGTGCTTTGATAATGGGGTCGTCTTGCCAATAGATGAATGCATCGGCGGGAGTGAGGTTTTGAAGAATGCGGAACTTGGCGTTCACATAGTTCTGCATCTCATAGTCATAACGGTCGAGATGGTCGGGGGTGATGTTAAGCATCACAGCCACATTGGGCTTGAAGTCATACATGTTTTCAAGTTGGAAACTGCTCAACTCGATTACATACACATCGTGATGCTCAAATGCCACTTGCCAAGCAAGGCTCTTGCCTACATTGCCGGCCAAACCGACATTCACACCCGAGTTTTTCAAGATGTGATAGGTGAGCAAGGTTGTGGTGGTTTTACCGTTACTACCGGTGATACACACCATCTTGGCATCGGTATATCGTCCGGCAAACTCGATTTCCGAAATTACCGGTATATTTTTAGAAACGATGCGTTGCACAATGGGAGCTGTGGGTGGAATACCGGGGCTTTTCACAACCTCATCGGCCGACAATATGCGAGCCTCGGTGTGCTGACCTTCTTCCCACTCGATGCCATGCTCTTCAAGTGCTTGCTTATAACGAGGAGAGATGTTTCCCATGTCAGACAAGAAAACATCCATACCTTTTACTTTGCCGAGAATTGCGGCACCAACGCCACTTTCGCCTCCGCCCAATATCACTAATCGTTTCATTTTTTATCTAATCTTGAGTGTTACAAATGTGATTACCGCAAGGAAAATGCCTATAATCCAGAAACGGGTCACAAGACGACCTTCGGGAATCGGAGTTTTGGGGAACTGAATAAGCGCCTTGATCGATCCGTCACCTCTCTTCTGGTAATGGTGATGAAGCGGCGTCATCTTGAATATGCGGTAGCCTTCGGGCATTTTCAATTTCTTTTTTGCGAAAGAGAATACCGTTACCTGTATCACTACCGACAATGCCTCAACCATGAAGATACCACACAACACGGGAATGAGCAGCTCCTTGTGAATCATGATAGCATATACCGCAATGATACCACCCAACATCAAGCTGCCTGTGTCGCCCATAAACACTTGTGCGGGGTTGGCATTATACCACAAGAAGCCCACCAACGCACCGATGAATGCGGCCATATACACCACCAGCTCTTCACTGCCGGGAATGTACATGATGTTGAGATATGACGAGTAAACGACATTACTGCCCAAGTAGGCCATAATAGCCAATGCCACACCGATAATCGCCGAAGTCCCGGCCGCCAGACCGTCGAGCCCGTCGGTGAGATTTGCACCATTGGATGTTGCAGTTACCACGGCTATAACCACAATGATAAACAATATCCAACCGCCAAGTTGAGCATATTCGCCCATCCATGAGGTCAATGTGGCATAGTCAAAGTTGTTGTCTTTGACAAAAGGAATGGTGGTTTGAGTTGATTTGATATCATCTTTCTCATAGGTAATCACCTGTTCTTGTCCGACAGCATTTTCCACCTCGTGGTTTTCGCGAATAACGATATCGGGGCTGAGCCACATAGTGAGACCGACAATCAATCCGAGGCCCACTTGGCCCACGATTTTGAACTTGCCCTTCAAGCCGTCTTTGTTTTGTCGCTTGATTTTGAGATAGTCGTCGAGAAAACCTATCGAACCGAGCCAAATGGTTGACACCAACAGCAATATCATATACACATTTGACAGATTACCCACCAACAAACATGGTATCACGATTGAAATGATGATGATGATACCACCCATTGTGGGCGTGCCTTTTTTCTTCTGCTGGCCTTCAATGTCAAGGTCGCGAACAAGCTCGCCCACCTGCATAAGTTGCAAGCGGTTGATGATTTTGCGGCCTATCACAAGCGCGATAAACAACGACAACGCAAGTGCTGCTCCCGAGCGGAAGGTGATATAGTCCATCAACCTTGCTCCGGGAAAATCCATTTTCTCTAGTATGTCGGCTAAATAGTAAAGCATCTTTCTATCAATGTTTTATATTGTTATTTTGATTGAGATTCAAATATTTCTTTCACCACCTCACGGTCATCAAAGTGATGTTTCACGCCTTTGATTTCCTGATAGTCTTCATGACCCTTACCGGCAATCACAATCACATCGCCACGCTGTGCAAGCATAGCGGCTGTGCGAATTGCCTCTTTGCGGTCAACGATGCGAAGGGTGCGCTCACGACCTTCGGCATCAAGTCCGGCCTCCATATCGGCCAAGATAGCCTCGGGGTCTTCGTCGCGAGGATTGTCTGACGTCAAAATCACGCGGTCACTACGCAATGCTGCCTCACGGGCCATGATGGGACGCTTGCCCTTGTCGCGGTTTCCGCCTGCGCCCACCACAGTGATTATCTGGCCGTTATTACCTATCACATCTCTCACCGTGCTCAACACATTGACAACAGCGTCGGGAGTGTGGGCATAATCGACAATTGCCGCATAGCCACGAGGAGAATGAAATGCTTGGAAACGGCCGGCTACGGGAACCAATCGGCTCATATTGACCTCAACAGTCTCTTTGTCCCAGCCGAGCAATATCGATGTGGCATAAACTGCGAGGAGGTTATATACATTAAAACGACCTGTAAACAATGTCTCGATTTCACAGCCGTTAAACGCTATCAAAGTGCCGTCGAGTCGGCTTTCAACGGCTTGCGCCATAAAGTCGGCACGGGTGCGCAACGAGTAGGTTTTCTTTGCAGCCTTGGTGTTTTGCTGCATCACCTCTCCCACTTTGTCGTCAAGATTGGTCAAGGCAAATGCCGATGAAGGCAATAAGTCAAAGAACGATTTCTTGGCTTTGAGATAGGCATCAAAAGTGCCGTGATAGTCGAGGTGGTCGCGTGTGAGATTTGAGAACACGCCTCCGGCAAAGTGCAAACCTGCAATGCGGTGCTGGTCGGCAGCATGTGAACTGACCTCCATAGCGGCATAAGTGCATCCGGCATCAACCATTTGACGCAACAGGCGGTTGATTGTCAACGGGTCGGGGGTTGTTTGTGTTGCAGGAACAGCCTCGGTGTCAACATAGTTGCACACAGTTGACAACAGCCCGGCTTTATGGCCCATCAATCGAGCCATTTCATAGATGAGAGTGGCTGTGGTGGTCTTGCCGTTAGTGCCTGTAACACCCACAAGGCATAGTTGTAGTGAAGGGTTGTCATACCATTCCGACGCAAGAAAACCCAACGCCACGGCCGAATTGGCAACCTTCACATAAGTCACATTCTCGTCAATAACCTCGGGATAGTCTTCACACACAACGGCAGCAACTCCACGCTGCTGCACATCGGCGATAAAGCGATGACCATCGACCGTTACTCCTTTAACGGCCACAAAAAGGTTGTCGCGACCTGCTTTACGCGAGTCGCAGACTACATCACTCACCGTGCGGTTTATTTCACCTTTCACTTCAAGTGTTTCTATCGAACGAAGAAGTTGTGACAACTGTTTCATATATCGTGATCTTAATCAGATGTTAATTTCAATTTTACTACGCTGCCGACCGTCAACTCAGCACCACCCTGGGGTGTTTGTTCTTTGACATATCCGTGTCCCGAAATCTGGACATTATATCCGGCTTCCTCAAGAACCGACAATGCCTCTACAATACCCATGCCCAATACATTTGGCACTCCGCCTTCGACTTTGGCGGGAGTGGTCAGACGGGGCAATTTATTAACGCCAAGCTCTTTTTTCACATTTTGGCGTTGTGATTCTTGTCGTGTGGCATAAGATATCGGCACATCAGATACAGGCGATTTTTTGTAGTCTGAACTATTGTCGAGCATGCCGCGTGAGTACATCATCAATGCGGTGTTTTTCAACACTGTTCCACTTGTACTTGCCGCACCGCGGGGATACTGGCGCGGGTTGCACACCAACACCGCACATGAATACATCGGGTTGTCGGCAGGGAAGAATCCGCAGAATGCCAATCGGCGCTTTGATGTGTTGTAGTGACCGTTCTCAATCACATAGCAAGTACCGGTTTTCCCAGCAATGGGAACTCGCTTGTCACGCAACATCTTACCTGTACCATGCTTGCCCCATACCACTTTCTTGAGCATTGCCTGCAAAATCTTGGCGTTGCGCTCAGAGCATATCGTGGGACGAATATATGAAACAGGAATTATCGAGTCAACACCATCGCGCGACAACCCTTTGACCAATCGTGGACGCACATACTTGCCGTCGTTGGCAATTGCGTTGTAAACAGCAAGCATCGACATGGGCGAAATCTCGGTCGTGTAACCATAGCACATGCGAGACATGGCAATGCGGCTGCGACGGCTATTGTCCAATATCGGATAACGAGGAGTCGTTTCGCCGGCAATACCTGTGTTCATAGGATCAAAAAATCCAGTTTCGGCAACTCGGTTTCTGAAACCTACAGGGTCGTTGCCATATTTTATCGCGGTGATTTTAGTCATACCGATGTTTGACGACATTTCAAGCACCTCGCTTGCCCTCATCCCCGCAACACCGTGTGCATCGGTAATGGGTCGTCCTCCGGCAAATGCAAAAGAACTACCAGTCGAAATATACATCGATGTGTCTCTGATAGCACCGTCTTCAAGTGCAATAAGCATTGACAATGTCTTCACCACCGAGCCCGGTTCATAACCCAATACGGCACGGTTCATGCCCTCAATATATTTGCCAGACTTGTGTAATTCCAAGTTAGAAATGGCTTTGATATCGCCTGTCTTGACATCCATCAATATGGCCGTACCCCACTCGGCATTGCACAATTCAAGAACTTTGTTCAACTCGTTTTCGAGAATGTCTTGCATCTTGATGTCGATTGTGGTGAGAATGTCATAGCCTCTGACGGGTTTCACATCGGCCCAATCGACAATATTTTTGGTCAAAGCGATTTTCTTGCTAATGCCCGGTTTTCCATACAATATTGAGTCCAAGGCTTTTTCCAATCCTGAAATGCCATGAAACTCTCCTGTCGCCGAATCTTCGTTTACACTGCCAATGCTTCGGCGAGCCATTGCGCCATAAGGTTTTTTGCGCAAGTCGACCGGTTCGAGAACAATACCGTTGCGATTGCGATTGGGAATGTCAAAGAACGGCAATTTGCGCAACTGCATATAATCAGCATAACTGATGTTGCGCAACAATCGGTAGGCTCGAGGCAATTTTTCACGTTCCAATGGCGCTTTGAGGTGTTTTAGCCATTGTGCCTTGTTTTTGATGGGGAAATAATGAGCCATACTGTCGGCAATCGTGTCGAGCTGGCGTTTGTATTGCTCCATCTTGAATCGCTCGCTACGATAGTCGACGCGAACAGTATAATAGCGCAAGTTGGTGGCCAACACGCTGCCGTCACAGGCCAAGATGTTGCCACGCTCGGGAGGAATGGTTACCACTCCCGACAAATATTTTTCAGCTTTTTCATTCCACTTGTCGGCATCAATCACAGTGGTCTTGACCACCTTGACTGCAATAGCAACCGCAAGTAGCGCGATTAACAACATCACGATGATGTATCGCAACAGAATGTGTGTTCGGTTATTGGTCTTTTTCTTCATAGGTCAACTTAAATGGCGGTTGTTCTTGTACTTTGAGGTTCAATCGCATTGAATCGACCAGATGAGCCATGTACGACTCTCTCACGCGGCTCATATACTCGCCTTTTACCCTCACACATTCGGTCTCAACAATTTCCAGGTCACGCTTCAGTGTCTTGATGTCTTCCATGCATGTTTGACACTCATACTTACTGGAAATGAAAATAATTATCATCGCCACAAACAAAAAGATGCGAATCCAGTGTTTGAGGAAGAGGTCAAGCGTCAGCAATTCTCCATGAAGTGCTCGCTCGGCAAAGACGTTCAAACTCTTGAACATCTTACGTTTTTTTGATTTGTTCTCTTTTTCCACAGCAATTCTGATTTTATGATAAGGTTACAATTTTTCGGCTACACGCAACTTTGCGCTACGCGAGCGTGGGTTGCGTTCAACCTCCTCGGCACTCGGCACGATGGGTTTTGATGTCAACAACTTGAAGGGCGACAACACTCGGCCATAAAAGTCTTTTTCGACATTGCCCTTGACATTGCCACTCTTCATGAAGTTTTTAACCAAGCGGTCCTCCAGTGAATGATATGTAATCACCACAAGACGACCACCAGGTTTCAATACTTTCAACGACTGTTCCAAGAACGATTGCAACACTTCGATTTCGTTATTCACCTCGATGCGTAATGCTTGGAACAGCTGCGCCAATTCTTTCTTTTCTTGGCGCGGGTTAATCATTGGCTTTGTAATAGCCAAGAGACGCTCCACCGTGTCAACAGGTTGGGTTTGGCGTGCCTTAACTATCGCCGCAGCCAGACGGCGCGCGTTTTTCAATTCACCGTATATGTAGAATAGATCAGATAATTCACTTTCGCTGTAATTGGCCAATATCCATGCAGCCGTGCGACGAGCCTTGCGGTTCATTCGCATATCAAGTGCGCCATCCCAACGGAAGGAAAAGCCACGTTCTTTGTCATCAAAGTGATGAAAAGACACGCCGAGGTCGGCAAGCACTGCGTCAACACCGTCAACGCCATAATATCGCATGAAATTGCTTATGTATCGGAAATTACTGTAAACAAAGGTAAATCGGGGGTCGTCAAATGCATTTGCTGCCGCATCTTCGTCTTGATCAAACGAGTAAAGATGGCCCTTTGGCGACAGACTCTCCATGATGGCACGACTGTGACCACCTCCGCCAAATGTAGCATCAATATATGAGCCATTATCGTCAATGTTCATTGCCGCTATTGTCTCTGCCAATAATGCTGGTTCGTGATAAACTACATCTGTCATTTTTATCGTTTTTTGGGGGTTAAATCACATTTCGTTATTAATTCGTTTGTAAAATTACTCACTAAAATTCAGAAATGCAAACTCACCGTGAAAAAATATCCACCTTTTTTAAAAAAAATTTTCAACGCTTTTCTAATGCGTTGATTTTCACAATACTATCTATTTAAAAAACAAAACCGCCAAGATGGTGTAATCTTAGCGGTTTTATAGGGTAAATCGAGCGCTTTTATTTCTTGTTTTGGAGTATTTCGGTGAGTTGTTTCACCCCTTCGGTTGCCGACATTGTCAACAAATCAACATCGCGATCATAAGGCACTACGGGACGCGGATCAATGTAGTAGATGGGTGCTTTGCGAGGCAAGAATCGATAGAGACTTGCAGCAGGTTGCACGGTCAGCGATGTGCCCACAATCACACATATATCGGCCACACGCATCAATTCGACCGCACGATGAATATTAGGTACAGCTTCTTCAAAAAACACGATATGGGGGCGCACTTTGTGGCCTTCGATTTCGGTTTCGGGTGTAGTTGCTATATTATCGGCAGTGAGAGTGAACACCTTTGACTCGTCGGTGACAGAGCGTACCTTCATCAATTCGCCATGTAAGTGGAGCACATTTGTGCTGCCGGCACGTTCATGAAGATCGTCAACATTTTGTGTGATAATGTTCACGTCAAAGTCCTTTTCGAGTTCGGCAAGACCTATATGAGCCGAATTGGGACTCACTTCCAACAATTGCGCACGGCGTTGGTTGTAAAAACGATGCACCAACTCGGGATTGCGCGCAAAACCAGTGGCACTCGCCACTTCCATCACGTCATGTTTTTCCCACAAGCCATCGCTGTCGCGAAATGTTGAGATTCCGCTCTCGGCACTAATTCCTGCGCCTGACAAAACTACAATTCTTTTTTTCATAGTCATAAGTTATAAAAGTTGATAAATTTCTCTGCTTAATGTATTTTATACGCAAATATACCAAACAATTCTTAATAATGCAAGCGGTTGGCATGTAATTATTTGCATTCAAGAGCATTTATTAGTGCGGTTGCGTGGGGTGTCGGTCGCAACGCATTAGCCTTTTTTAAATGTGCCACTGCCCGACTTCGGCTATCGTCATCATCAGCTGCAAGGGCATAATAATTGCCAAGAGTCAAGTGGACATTATAATTGTCGGGGTCAAGATCTATGATATGGTTATAGGTTGCAAGCGCATCGGCGGTTTGCGAGTCTTGCATCAACGCATCGGCCAAGATGGTGAGATACCTCACATCATCAGGCAACCCGGCGAGCATCTTTCGGCTATAGGTAATGATGGCCGGAGCATTGTGACGATAGACATAATAGTTGAGCAGATAGGAGTCAATCGCTCGGCCCAGCCAACTGTAATTGCGTTGCACCATCAGCATAAACTGCTCATACATAGAGTCGTGAGCGACACTGAAACTCACCCTTTTCACAGCAGCAAAAGTTGAATCAAACGGCACATGGTTGTTGATTGATTGGTCAAAAAATTGCAGTTGCGAGATTGTGTCTTGCTTCATGGCAGCCGCAGCAATGGCATAGCCATATAAATCGCCACAACCAGGGTCTTGGTCTATCGCGAGTGTGTACAATGCACTTGCTGTGGCCCACTCTTGTTGGTCAAAGGCACGGCGAGCTTTGTCGGCATAACTTGCACCCGACTTGGCATATATTAAAGAAGCCGCACACATGAGTGCGGCTATGATGATGCATATTCGTTTCATGCGAGGTGTTTGGCTATAGATATTTATCTCCAAAATCGACTTTAACATCATTAACCATGAGCTTGATGCGTTGCTCTTCGCTTTTTGGACAGATGAGCAGCACATCGCCGGCATCGGCTATGATATAATCGTTAAGACCGTCAACCACAATCAGTTTGTCTCCTTTGACTGCAAAAATATTGCCTTGTGAATTATAGGCCAATACATTGCAGTTTTGAACAACATTATGATCTTTGTTTTTGGGCGAATTGTCATACAATGCGCTCCATGTTCCCAAGTCGTTCCAACCCAAGTTGACGCGTTGAACATATACATTTGACGCCTTTTCCATCACCGCAAAGTCAATAGAGATGCTCATGCAACCTGGGAATTCGCGATCAATAAACTCTTGTTCGGCAGAAGTACCCATAACATCAAGTCCGCCGTCAAACACTGTTGCCACATCGGGTGCACAAGCATGAAGGGCGTCAATGATTGTCGAAGCCTTCCACATAAAAATACCCGAATTCCAAAAGAACTCACCGCTCGCCAAGAACACTTTGGCAAGTTCGATGTTAGGTTTCTCGGTAAATGTCTTTACTTTGGAGATGTTTCCGGCAACCTCTTGGCCTATTTGAATGTAGCCATACCCTGTTTCGGGACGGGTGGGTTCAATGCCGAGAGTGAGCAGCGCATTGTTGTTTTCAACAAAGTCAAAACCGCTATTCACGCATTCTTCAAATGCATGTTGACGGGTGATGATATGGTCACTTGGAGTGACAATCATACTTGCCTCGGGGTCGCGTGCTGCAATGTGATAGGCAGCCCATGCAATGCACGGTGCTGTGTTGCGACGCGCGGGCTCAAGCAATATCTGCTCGGGTTTGAGTTCGGGCAACTGTTCCTTTACCAACGGAGCATACTGCTCATTGGTAACAATAATAATGTTTTCGGCAGGCACCATAGGCAAAATGCGGTCATAGCTCATTTGCAACAACGAACGGCCTGTGCCGAAAAAGTCGATAAATTGTTTGGGACGGTCTGTGCGGCTGTAAGGCCAGAAACGGCTACCGATACCGCCACACATTATTACACAATATCTATGATTGTTTCTCATTGGTGTTTTGTTTGATTAGTGGTGCTAAGTTAATTAATATCTTCTTAAAATCCTATTTTTTTATGGTTTTCTCACATAAAATATCACTTATAACAAATTTCGGTGCCGATTTTTTGGTGTAATCATTCAAACGAGTTATTTTTGCCTTATTAAACAAAAAACTATCATTATGAGAACAAAATATAATCGAGTTTTGCTCAAATTGAGTGGAGAATCTCTCATGGGCGAGCAAGGCTATGGCATCGACACCAAGCGATTGGGCGAATATGCATCTCAAATCAAGGAGATTGCACAATCGGGCGTTGAGGTGGCTATCGTCATCGGCGGTGGTAACATCTTCCGCGGATTGAGCGGTACATCAAAAGGATTTGACCGCGTGAAAGGCGACCAAATGGGTATGCTTGCAACAGTTATCAACTCATTGGCTTTGAGCTCGGCATTAGAAGCAGCCGGCCAACCCGCACGCGTGTTCACTGCCATCAACATGTTCCCCATTGGCGAGCATTATAGCAAATGGAAAGCCATCGAAGCCCTCAAAGGCGGCGCTGTGGCTATTATCGCCGGCGGCACTGGCAACCCATTCTTCACCACCGACACCGGCTCGGCTTTACGCGGCATCGAAGTTGAAGCCGATGTGATGCTCAAAGGCACTCGCGTTGACGGCATCTACACTGCCGACCCCGAAAAAGATCCCACGGCCACCAAATTTACCGAAATCACTTATGACGAGGTATATACTCGCGGTTTGAAAGTGATGGACCTCACCGCAACTGCACTTTGCAAAGAAAACAACCTCCCCATCGTGGTGTTTGACATGGACACTGTGGGCAACCTCAAAAAGGTGATTGAAGGCGAACCCATCGGTACATTAGTATATTAAGAAATCATTAAATAAAACTACATAATATGGAATTGAAAAACTATTTGACTCCTGCCGAAGAAAAAATGGAAATGGCAGTTGAATATCTTGACGAAACTCTTGCCCGCATTCGCGCAGGTAAAGCCAACGCCAAGATTCTCGAAGGCATTCGCGTAGAATACTATGGCAGCGCAGTGCCCATCTCAAATGTGGCTAACATCTCGGTTCCCGATGCTCGCACCATCGCTATCACTCCTTGGGAAAAAGCTATGTTCCGCGAAATCGAAAAAGCCATCATCAACTCTGAACTCGGCATCACTCCCGAAAACAATGGCGAAATCATTCGCTTGACTATTCCCCCGTTGACCGAAGACCGCCGTAAAGCATTGGTTAAACAATGTAAGGGCGAAGCCGAAAACGCTAAAGTTTCTATTCGCAACGCTCGTCGCGACGCTATCGAAGGCTTGAAAAAAGCAGTTAAAAACGGCATGCCCGAAGACGTTCAAAAAGACGGCGAAGAAAAAGTTCAGAAACTTCACGACAAATATTTGAAGAAAGTTGACGAATTGTTTGCTGCCAAAGAAAAAGAAATTCTTACAGTGTAATATCCACTGCTTCAACCACAAAGGCGAGTCTCACGATGTGAGGCTCGCCTTTTTTATCGGTTTATTTTGTTTCTACACCGGGGTTAAGGTAGTAGATGCGGGTGGTGGCACGGGTGGTGGCAGTGTATAGCCATCGGTAAAACTCCATGCCTTGTGCCTCGGGAGGAATGTACCCCATATCGACATAGACATTGCGCCACTGTCCGCCTTGGGCCTTGTGACAGGTTACCGCATAGGCATATTTTACCTGCAAGGCATTGTAATAAGGATTGCTTTTCAGCCCTTTGAGGCGCACCGACATGGGCGCATCAGCGGCAAAGAGTTCGGGATCGTTGATACACTCCTGATACAAGCGGTTCATTCGCTCGGTTTCAAGAGCCGGGGCATCTGATGTAAGCGTTGACAGCATTATCTTGCAGTCGAGCGTCACATCATGGTCGGGGAAGTGCAACGACACATCGGCAAACCGCAGATTATATTTATATTCCGTTCCATAGACTTTCACTATCGTTGCCACATCACCATTGGCAATAAAGTCTATCTCTTTGACTTTTGAAGTCCAATAATAGTTGTTTTTGGCCACCAATAGCAGTTCGTCGCGGGTCAATTCCTCCTCTTTATATAATATGTTGGCGCGAATGGCAAGGTTGAACTGTGTGGCGCGTTTGTTTGAGCGCGTGATGAGAATAGTCTGCTCCACCCCATCGCGACCATAAGCGTCGTTGAGCGACTCGGCAAGCAATTCGCCAGGCACCGTCTCCACATCATCAAACGGTGTGACATATAGCAATGGCTCGGGCAGCGGGTCGGCTTTCATGGCTCGGCGCATGAGTGTGGCATTATACAAGATGCCGCTGTCGGCCGCTTGTCGCACAGTCTCGGTGAGGACGGCTCGGGTTACTTTCAGCCCATACGACTGCAACACTTTGGTGCTCATGGCAGGGCTTTCATCGCAACCCACGGGCGGCAGCTGAGCTGTGTCGCCAAGCAATAATAATCGGCAGTTGTGGCCCGAATAAACATAGTGAATCAAATCGTCGAGCAAGTTGCTGCCGTTGTCACTTGCTGCGCCTATCATTGAGGCCTCATCGACGATAAATATAGTGTTTTGATGCCGGTTTTCGGCTATCGCCCCAACCGACGAAGCAGTGTCGCCAATAGAAGGCGGACGGTAAATCTTGCGATGAATGGTATAGGCGGGATGATGGGCAAAGGCGGCAAACACTTTGGCAGCACGACCAGTGGGCGCAAGCAACACCGAGTTGACATTGGCCTCGCCAAGGGCTTTTACCAACGCACCCGTGAGCGAAGTTTTACCCGTGCCGGCATAACCCGAGAGCAGAAACACTCTTTCGCCCGGCATTGACGGCGAACAAAAGCGTGCAAGCGCAGCAATGAGCTGCACTTGCTGGTCATTTGCCACATAGGGCAAATTCATCAGCACTCTTTCGCCAAACTCCCTGATGGTCATAATTATTCAGATTTAACACCACCGCGCGATTGTGTCACAAACCACACTCCGGCAAATATCAATGCTGTTGCAGCAATCTTCATCGGACCAAACTCACCGATGCCCAATATCGCTGTTAGCAATGCTGCCGTGAGAGGCTGAAAGTAGTTGTACATTGACACCACCGTAGGCTTTAAAACGCGTTGCGAAATGGGAATGAGCAGATAACCCAAGAATGTGGCAAACACTATGATGTAGGCTATCGACAACCACAAATCAAGGCTTATGGCACTGAATTGCACCTCAACAATCCATGGCATTGCACACGGCACATAAGTAATTGCCGAGAACAGGAACATCCATTTCATGAGCGTAAATGCCGAGTAGCGAGTAATGATGCCACTAAACAGTACATAGTATAATGCAGCACACACTTGTGCTATGAGGCAAAGACTGTCGCCCAAAAGCTGATTTGAGGCATGGGTGTCGCCTCCAGGGTCAGACAACACAAGCATCAACGCCCCGCCAAGACCTAATGCCACCCCCGACGCTTTGAGCCAAGTGATGGGCAT
>JAFPCM010000066.1 GCA_017390185.1 Muribaculaceae bacterium | reverse complement strand
GTTAACGACAAAGAACTTAACGAAATGTATAACGACCGCGAAAGAGGATGGCATTATGAGAAAGCCGGACTCCGATATTACTTCCCCAAACTCGGAGACACATTCGTGGGACTCTCAATCAAATCGCACAACATAAAAGCCGAATATCTCGAACTCTCATTGGGATGGAGATTTCATGGCAAAAAGCATTAAGATGACTCATAATTCAACCAAATAAACACAGCCGGCCGCCCCGATGGGACAGCCGGCTTGTGTTTTATTCAAGTTTATGTAAAGCTCGGTTAATGTGCTTCAAGCCAATTGTTGCCGGTGCCAACCGATACCAACAATGGCACTCGGCCTGTGTAGGCATGCTGCATGTTGCGCACCACAAGTTCTTTGACCACATCAAATTCATGAGGCTTGACGGTAAACACAAGTTCGTCGTGCACTTGCATTATCATTGTCGACTGCAAGCGGCGCTCTTTCATCTCGCGCGCAATATTTATCATAGCTATCTTGATAACATCGGCAGCCGAGCCTTGAATGGGGGCGTTGATGGCGTTGCGTTCGGCAAATCCGCGCACCACCGAGTTGTTTGATGTAATGCCCGGCAACATGCGCTTGCGACCTTTGATTGTGGTCACATAGCCGTCGCGTTTGGCTTGCTCGACACAGCGGTCCATATATTCGCGCATGCTCGGATATGTGGCATAATAACCCTCGATAAGCGCTTTGGCTTCGCCGCGAGAGATGCCCAATCGTTCGCTCAATCCAAATGCCGAGATACCGTAGATGATGCCAAAGTTTGCAGTCTTGGCATTGCGGCGCTGATTAGCTGTCACTTGATCGATAGGCACTTTGTAAATCTTGGCAGCGGTGGCTTGGTGAATGTCTGCACCCGAGAGGAATGCGCCTATCATTTCACGGTCACCACTCATATCGGCAATGAGACGAAGCTCGATTTGCGAATAGTCGGCAGCAAGGAATATATCGCCCTCGTCGGCAATAAACGCACGGCGAATTTCTTTTCCGTCGTCGCTGCGCACAGGAATATTCTGCAAATTGGGATTTGACGACGACAATCGGCCGGTTGCGGTTACGGTCTGATTATATGATGTGTGAATGCGGTTTGTCGCAGGGTTTATCAACTCTGGCAACGCATTGACATAGGTTGATAACAATTTGCGCAACCCGCGAATTTTCAATATGAGGTCAACCAAAGGATGTGTGTGGCGATATTTCTCCAAAATCTCTTCGGTAGTTGAATATGCACCTGTTTTGGTACGCTTGGCTTTCGGGTCAATCTGCAAGCGACCAAACAATATGTCGCCCACCTGCATTGGCGATGCCACATTAAACTCCGATCCGGCAAGTTCATAGGCCTCTTGTTCCATTGCCACAAGGCGTTGTGTCAACGATACCGACATCTTGGCCAACTCGCCCACATCGATGCGCACTCCGGCAATTTCCATATCGGCAAGCACGGTGATAAACGGCAACTCAATATCCTCCATCAGCGGCGACAAACCTTGCTTTGACAAGTCAAGTTGAAGGCGCGGCTTGATTTGAAGCAACACATCGGCCATTTCGCAACAACGCATCGGCGCATCAGCCGGCATTATCTCCGCCTGCTTGCGAGCGGTTGTACCCTCCTCAACATAGTCGAGTGTGCGATAATTGAGATAGGTATTGGCAAGCATCGACAACGAGTGTTTCATCTCGGGTTGCAACAGATAGTGTGCCACCGAAGTGTCATAATAGGGTGCAGCAAAGACCACACCCTCGTTGTGAAGCACAATATAATCGCGCTTGATATCGTGGCTTATAATCACGGTCTCAGAGGCAAACAGTGGAGCAATAGCCTTAATGACCTCTCCACGCAACGGTTGCTCATCGGGTATAACGATATAATAGACCTGTCCGGGAGAAACGGCAATCGCCAACCCCGACAATCGCGCCGTCATGGCATCAACTCCGCGGGCATACATAGCCAACCCGACAGCCAACGAATGGCGCGCATTGTTAATTGCCGACTTGATAGCATTGGCATCAGTGAGTGTGCGATAACCGCTGCCGTCAAATGAGGTGGGAATAATCACCGCTGCCGCTTCCTCAACCACAGCCGGCTCGTCAAACAGCGAGCCCCACATATCATCGGCTTGAGGTTTGGCAACAGGTTGACTGGTCTTTTCGGCCTCTGGTGCCGCTTTGCCCAATTTTGTCGCCAAGCGGTTCATAAACACCTTAAACTCGAGTTCGCTATAAAGCTTCATCAGTTTATCGGCATCTTCCTCGCGACGCGCCAACGAGTCAATCTCAACGTCAACCGGTACATCGGTCTTGATAGTTACCAAAAACTTTGAAAATCTGATTTGCTCTGCATTATCACTCACCTTTTGCTGCAATGCACCTTTGATTTGATGAGCATTCTCAATGAGATTTTCAACCGAGCCAAACTCATTAATCAGCTTGACCGCAGTCTTTTCACCTACACCAGGACATCCGGGAATGTTATCACTCTTATCGCCCTCCAAAGCGAGCAAATCAATTACTTGTGACGGCGATTGAATGCCATATTTCTCACATATCTCCTTGACTCCTCTAACCTCAAAGCCAGTGCCCTTGGTCGATGGACGATATTGCAACACTCGCTCGCTCACAAGTTGTCCATAATCCTTATCGGGAGTCATCATATATGTCACATATCCCTCAGCTTCGGCCTTTCGCGCAAGAGTGCCAATCACATCATCGGCCTCATAACCCGGCACCTCTACAACAGGAATGTTATATGCCTCCAAAATCGCCTTGATATATGGCAACGACTTGGTGATATCCTCGGGTTGAGCCTCGCGCTGAGCCTTATATTCGGCATAAGCCTCATGGCGAAAAGTGCCTCCTTTGGGATCAAAGCACACCGCTATGTGTGACGGATTTTCCTTGCGCAACACTTCATCAAGCGTATTGCAAAAACCATATATGGCTGAGGTGTTCAATCCCTTTGACGTAACACGCGGAGCACGGAACAACGCATAGTAAGCACGATAAATCAACGCATAGGCGTCGAGCAGAAACAATTTTTTTTCTTCCATGGAAGGAGTCGGTTAGGTAAATGAGACTATAAAATTACGCAATCTTTGCCACAAAACAGGACCAAAGCAGCAAAAAATTGGGAAATGCAATATAAAAAACACCTTTTCACAAAAAAAGAGCAATAGATATTATAAGTTTTAGTAATTTTGTAGACAATTATCCGAAATGACATCATTAGAATCCATACAACAACTGATAGCCCCAGAGTTGAAAGCACTCAACGAGCGCATC
>JAFPCM010000065.1 GCA_017390185.1 Muribaculaceae bacterium | reverse complement strand
AGTTGTTTTACGGTGTCTTGTCTTGCGGCATATTGGGTGATGATGTTGTTTTGCTCGTCGCGCAAGTTGGCTATTTCGCTTTCGATTTCAGCCAACTTTTGACTATCTTCATCGCTCATTTTTTCATTTTTGTTGGCATCGCGCATGGCCGAAATGACATTGTTTTTCTGTTTAATGCATTCGGCGATAGGCGCAACTTTGTCGGCGATGTCGGCATCGGCGTTCTCTTTGATTTTTTCTATAAGGGGATGCTCTGTGTTGACAATGAGGGTGTAGCTGTCGGGCAATTCGCCGTAGAAACTCATGCCGGGTTGCATAGCGGCCATGTCTTTCATGCGGCGCATATATTCGCCTTGAGTGATGACGATGGGGCTGTCTTGTGCCGAAAGTGCTTCAAACGATACGATGAATTCGCTCTTTTCAACTTGGGGAACTTGCGAACGGAATACGGTTGTGAGTACATCGCGTTGCAATTGAGAAAGCGATACTTCTTTTTTGTCATCTTTCTTGATGAGGTTGTTGATGACATCGCTATCTACACGAACGAACTGCGATTTTTCGATTTTGCTTTCGAGCATACCGATGAAATGGTTATCGAGTTGACCGTCCATCAACAACACGTCATAGCCTTTTTCGGTAGCGGCATTGATATAGTTATATTGTGCCGTTTTGTCGGTAGCATACAAATAGATGATGTTGCCGTCTTTGTCGGTTTGATTTGACTCGATGAGGGTTTTGTATTCCTCGAGAGTGAAGTATTTGTTTTCGGTGTCTTTGAGCAAAGTGAATTTCATTGCAGCATCGCAGAATTTTTGGTCTGTGAGCATGCCATATTCAATGAAAATCTTGATGTCGTCCCATTTGTTTTCATATTCAGCGCGGTCGGCTTTGAAGATTTCTTCCAATCGTGCCGAAACTTTTTTGGTGATATAGGTTGAGATCTTCTTAACGGCAGCATCGCTCTGCAAGTATGAACGTGACACGTTGAGGGGAATGTCGGGAGAGTCGATAACGCCTTGGAGCAACATGAGGAATTCGGGAACAACGCCTTCAACCGAGTCGGTTACAAACACTTGGTTGCAATAGAGTTGAATGCGATTTTTAGTTACCTCAAAATTGTTCTTGATTTTGGGGAAGAACAAAATGCCAGTGAGTGTGAAAGGGTAGTCGACATTGAGGTGGATCCAGAACAAGGGGTCTTCTTGTCCGGGATACAAGTCGTGGTAGAAGTTTTTGTAGTCTTCGTCGTTGAGCTCAGAGGGCTTTTTAGTCCAAATGGGCTCTGTGATATTGACAACTTTGTCTTTGTCGGTGTCGACATATTTGCCGTCTTTCCATTCTTGTTCTTTGCCTGAAATGACAGGAACCGGCAAGAAACGGCAGTATTTTTTCAACAAAGAGTCAATGCGCGATTGTTCAAGAAAATCTTTGTTCTCATCGTCGATATAAAGCACGATGTCGGTACCGCGGTCGGCTTTTTCGCAGGCTTCCATAGCATATTCGGGTGAGCCGTCACACGACCATTTAACGGGTTGAGCACCGTCTTTGTATGAAAGAGAGATGATCTCCACTTTCTTTGCAACCATAAATGCAGAGTAGAAACCGAGACCAAAGTGACCGATGATTGAATTGGCGGTGTCTTTGTATTTTTCAAGAAACTCTTCTGCTCCTGAAAATGCGATTTGGTTGATGTATTTGTCGATATCTTCGCTTGTCATACCGATACCGCGGTCGCTGACAGTGAGAGTGCCGTTTTCTTTGTTAACTGTAACTTTGACACTCAATTCGCCAAATTCGCCTTTGAATTCGCCGGCCGATGACAAGGTTTTGAGTTTTTGAGTCGCATCAATGGCGTTAGATACCAATTCGCGAAGGAAAATTTCGTGGTCGCTGTATAAGAATTTTTTGATAACGGGGAAAATGTTTTCGGTAGTTACCCCAATAGTTCCTTTTTGCATATATTTGTGATTATTTTATTGTTACTATAATGTTGTCGTTATCAGTGTCATAGTCGGCCGTGATGCTGGTGCAGTCGGCAGTTGCCGAAAGCATCTTTTCGGCAATCTCATCTTCAAGATATTGTTGGATTGCTCTTTTCAAAGGTCTTGCGCCATATTGGGGGTCATAACCTTTGTCGGCAATGAAGTTTTTAGCAGCATCAGTAATTGTGATGGTGTAGCCTAAATTGTTGATGCGGCTAATGAATGTAGCAAGTTCAATGTCAATGATGTTTGAAATGGCTTCTTTGTCGAGAGCATCAAACATGATTATGTCGTCGATGCGGTTGAGGAATTCTGGCGCAAATGTTTTGTTGAGAGCCTTTGTTAATACGCCCTGGGTGTATTCCTTGTCGATTTCTTGTGTTTTGAAACCGATGCCCGAACCGAAATCTTTGAGTTGGCGTGTGCCGATGTTTGATGTCATTATAATAATTGTGTTCTTGAAGTCGACATAGCGGCCAAGGCTGTCGGTCAATCGGCCTTCGTCCATTACTTGGAGCAAAAGGTTGAAAACGTCGGTGTGGGCCTTTTCGATTTCGTCAAGAAGAACGACCGAGTAGGGGCGGCGTCTCACTTTTTCGGTCAATTGACCGCCGTCTTCGTGTCCTACATATCCCGGAGGTGCGCCAACGAGTCTTGACACTGTGAATTTCTCCATGAATTCGCTCATGTCAACGCGAATGAGATTGTCGGCAGAGTCAAAGAGATATTCGGCAAGTTTTTTTGCCAAATGAGTTTTGCCGACACCTGTCGGGCCTAAGAACATGAATGTGCCAATGGGCTTGTTGGGGTCTTTGAGCCCGAGACGATTTCGTTGAATTGCTTTGGTGATTTTTTCAATGGCTGAGTTTTGCCCGATGATTGAGCTTTTGAGGGTTGGCCCCATCTCAAGCAAACGACGTCCTTCGGCCTGGGCAATGCGTTGAACGGGTACGCCTGTCATCATTGCGACTACTTGTGCAATGCTTTCTTCGTCAACGATTTCACGATGAGTGCTTAGTTGCTCTTCCCATTGGCGTTTTGCTTCTTCAAGGTCGGCTTTGAGTTTTTGCTCACGGTCGCGATATGAAGCCGCGCTTTCAAAGTTTTGTGCTTGGGCCGCGTTAAGTTTGTTTCGGTTGGTCTCTTCAATAGCCTGTTCCAAGTCTTCAATTTCTTTTGGAACGGTAATGTTGCCCATGTGAGTGCGTGACCCAGCCTCGTCCATGGCGTCAATGGCCTTGTCGGGGAAGTTGCGTTCGCTCACATATCGCTCGGTGAGCTTAACGCAAGCTTTAAGAGCGTCGGGGGTGAAGGTTACATTGTGATGTTCCTCATATTTTTCTTTGATATTTTCGAGGATTTGTAATGTTTCTTCGGCGGTTGTCGGGTCGACAATTATTTTCTGGAAACGGCGCTCAAGAGCTCCGTCTTTTTCGATGTTTTTGCGATACTCGTCAAGAGTGGTTGCACCGATACATTGTAATTCACCGCGGGCAAGGGCGGGCTTGAGCATGTTGGCGGCATCCATTGATCCGGCGGCATTACCCGCGCCTACGATAGTGTGGATTTCGTCAATGAACAATATAATGTCCTTGTTTTGCGAGAGTTCTGTAACAATGGCTTTGATGCGCTCTTCAAATTGTCCGCGATATTTTGTGCCTGCAACAATAGAAGCCATGTCGAGCGAGACGATTCGTTTGTTGAAGAGCAGGCGCGATACTTTGCGTTGAACGATTCTTGTGGCGAGTCCTTCAACGATAGCCGATTTACCCACACCGGGTTCGCCGATGAGGATAGGGTTGTTTTTCTTGCGGCGGCTTAAAATTTGAACGAGGCGTTCAATTTCTTTTTCGCGGCCAATAACGGGGTCGAGGCGACCTTCTTGTGCTGCGCGAGTCATGTCCTTACCATATTTGTCAAGGGCAGGGGTGTCATTGCCTTTTGGAGTAGCTGTTTTTGTCGCCGATTTTTTGCTTTTTTCTTTGTTGGCGTCTGAGGCAAATTCTTCATCATCAGCGAGTTCTTCATCGTCAAGAAAGTCTGCTCCCATTTGGGGCGAGTCCGATACATTTGTTAGCAATCGGTAGATAGAGTCGTATGATATACCCGCATTTTTGAAAGGGGTCATATATTCCATGTTTTTTATTTCGTTATTGTGAAAAAGAGCGAGTAAAAGATGCTCAGAGTCAACTGTTTCGCTTTTGAGCATGCGTGCTTCTACCGCACTCAGTTTTATGATGCGATTGGCGATGTCGCTAACTATGACATTGTCGTCAGTGATGTTTTCGTCGGTGTGTGTGTTGACGTCAAGTTTGAGTCGTAACTCGATAACTTGGTCTTCGTTAGCAGCCTGTGAGAGCAAGTCAATGGCTTTGCTTTGAGGCGTGGTGAGTAGAGCCAAAAGCAAGTGCTCGGGGCCTATTGTGGCTGAGTTGTGGCTGATGGCCTGTTTGCGACTGTTGTCGAGTATGTTCTTGAAAGTTTGTGAAAAGTTTGTTTCCATATATAATAAAGATAACTTATCAATATGGTTATATAACAATTATTGTGCCAAATTGGTGCGGGCCAATTTATGCTTGTGGTTAAAAAGGACAAAAGAATGCTAATAATGGAGCTGTGTTTTGGGTGTTATTTGCCGCCGTAATCAGTGTTATTTTCAGCCGCAAATGAGGCGTCGCTATCGATAGCATAAGTTGTTGGTTTTGGTTTAAATTGTGATAGATAAATTTGGCTTAGTCTGACAGTTAGCGCTTGAAGTGTGTTGATGAGATTTTGTCGTTTCAGTTGGCATTCCCACACTATGAGAACGGTCCAGCCCATGAGCTTTAGTTGGGTGTGATTTGCAGCGTCTCGCTCTTGGTTTCGCGTGATTTTTGTAGACCAAAATTGTGTATTGGTTTTGGGTAATTTGAACTTGTCGCAAGACGTGTGACCATGCCAAAAACATCCGTTGATGAATATGACTGTTTTCAGGCGGCTTATGACGATATCGGGTTTGCCTGGGAACCGTTTGTCGTTGATGCGGTAGCGGTATCCGTTACGCCACAGCCATTTGCGGACCACAATCTCTGGCTTTGTGTTTTTGCCCTTGATTTGGCTCATGCAAAAGCGTCGTTGCTCTGGTGTCATGATGTCTGTCATGCGGCAAAATTAGGTAAAATAACTGAGACGATAAAATAAAAATCGAGGGCGGTATAAAGTGTCGGACAGAGTTGGCCGGATGCGGAATTTGGCTGAAGATGAAATGGTTGGGGAAGGTCTTTGGTGTTGGTATGTGTCGCGTAGCGATTTTTATCATAAAAAAAGTAAAACGGAGCGGTTTTTTATTGGGTATTGTCGCCAAAATTTAGTATCTTTGTATGTTTATTTGTGAAACAGAAAAAATTAATAACTGAAAATATATGTTGGAAGAAGATCGTATATTAAAGATCGACATTGAAAACGAGATGAAATCGGCATATATCGACTATTCGATGTCGGTTATTGTATCTCGAGCCTTGCCCGATGTGCGTGACGGTTTGAAACCTGTTCATCGTCGCGTGCTTTTCGGTATGAATGAAATGGGAAACACCTCTGACAAGCCACACAAGAAATCGGCAAACTGTGTTGGTGAGGTAATGGGTAAATATCACCCCCATGGTGACTCATCTATCTATGGCACAGTTGTTCGTATGGCTCAACCTTGGGCATTGCGCTACACGCTTGTTGACGGTCATGGTAACTTCGGTTCGATTGACGGCGACGGTGCTGCGGCGATGCGTTATACAGAGGTGAGATTGGAAAAAATCGGTGAAGAAATGTTGAGAGACATTGATTCAGATACCGTAGATTTCCAACCTAACTATGACAACTCTCGTAAAGAACCGGTAGTGCTTCCTACCCGCATACCCAACTTGCTTATTAATGGTGCATCGGGTATTGCTGTCGGTATGGCTACAAATATGGCTCCCCACAACTTGACAGAAGCAATCAATGGTACTGTTGCTCTTATCGACAACCCCGATATGACAATTGCCGATTTGATGAAGTATATCACTGCTCCCGACTTCCCCACAGGTGGCACAATCTATGGCTATGACGGAGTGAAAGATGCTTATGAAACAGGTCGTGGCCGCATCGTTATTCGCGCAAAAGCCGATATCGAAGAGGAAGATAACCACCAAAACATCATTGTTTCGGAAATTCCTTATAATGTTAACCGTGCCGAGTTGATTGAATATATCGCAGGTTTGGTTACTGAAAAGAAAATTGACGGTATTGCCGATATCAATGACGAAAGTGACTATAAAGGTATGCGCATCGTTATCAAGCTCAAAAGCGATGCCAATGCTAATGTAGTTCTCAACAAGTTGTATAAGATGACTCAAATGCAAGCATCGTTTAGCGTTAACAATGTTGCACTTGTGAATGGTCGTCCCAAATTGTTGAACCTTAAAGAAATTCTCCAGGCGTTTATCGACCACCGTCATGAGGTTGTTATTCGTCGCACCAAATTTGAACTTCGCAAAGCCGAAGAACGCGCTCATGTTTTGGAAGGCTTGATTATTGCTTCTCAAAACATCGATGAGGTAATCAGCATTATTCGTGCATCTGGTTCAACCGAAGAGGCAAAAGCAACTTTGGCTGCACGATTCCAATTGACCGATATTCAAACAACTGCAATCGTAGAAATGCGACTCAAGCAGTTGACAGGTTTGGAACAAGATAAATTGCGCCAGGCTTACGAAGAAATCCAACAGTTGATTGCTCGTTTGAATGAAATCCTTAACAACGACGAGGTTTGTCGCAATCTTATAAAAGAAGAATTGATTGAAATTCGTGACAAATATGGCGATGAGCGTTGCACTGATATCAATTACTCAGCTGGCAACTTCAATACAGAAGATTTCTATGCTGACGATGAAATGATTATCACTATCTCGCACATGGGATATATCAAACGCACACCTCTGTCAGAGTTCCGTGCTCAAAGCCGTGGTGGCGTAGGAGCAAAAGGTAGCGATACTCGCGATGAAGACTTCATCGAGTATATCTATCCTGCATCAATGCACAGTCACTTGTTGTTCTTCACCAAGAAAGGCTTGCACTATCGCCTCCGTGTTTATGAAATTCCTCCCGGTGCGAAGAATGCCAAAGGTCGCGCAATTCAAAATATCTTGAACATTGCGCCTGATGACGCAGTCAATGCAGTAATCAAGGTTAAGGATATCAAAGATACAACTCAAAACCTTATTTTTGCAACTAAACAAGGTATTATCAAAAAGACCAAGTTGGTTGACTATTCAAGCTCGGTTGCCGCAAATGGTGTTAAGGCTATCATCATTCGCGAAGATGACCAATTGGTAAGTGTTGAGCTTACTGATGGTAACTCTGAAGTGATTATGGCAAATCGCAATGGTCGTGCAATTCGTTTCCCTGAGTCAAAAGTTCGTCAGATGGGTCGTGTTTCTACCGGTGTACGCGGTATGGCTCTCGATGATGAAAAAGATGAGATTGTTGGCATGATTTGTATGAATGAAAATACAATAAATAATGTGATGGTAATCTCTGAAAAGGGATACGGTAAACGCTCATTGCTCGAAGACTATCGCATCACTAACCGTGGCGGTAAGGGTGTTAAGACATTGAATATTACCGACAAGACTGGTGACTTGGTTGCAATCAAGAGCGTGAACGACGATAATGACTTGGTAATTATCAATAAGTCGGGCATCACATTGCGCATGAAGGTCAACGAAATCAGAGTAATGGGCCGTGCGACACAAGGCGTAAGACTCATCAACCTCGAAAAACGTAACGATGATATTGCATCGGTGTGCTGCGTTGACTCAGACCCCGAAGTAGAAGAAGTTGAGGGAGAAGAACTTTTGACACCAGAAGTAAATCCCGACACCGAAGTTTCTAACGAAGGTGATGCAACAACAGAGGAAACTCAAAACGAACAATAATTAATAAATCATATTTTCTAACAAAACAAAAATTAAAGTTATGAAAAAAATCAGCCTTTTAGGTCTTTGCCTCCTCGCTATTGGTTCGGCATCGGCTCAAAACGACCTCGTAAAGCAGGTTGACCGTGCTCTCAAGGCAGGTAATGTTGATTATGTTGCGGCTCGTGAGCAAATTGCTCCCGCTCTCGTTAATCCTGAAACTAAAGAAAGTGCTTATGCTTGGTATACTGCCGGTAAGCTTGAATTTGACGCTTATGACAAAATGTTGGTGAAAAAACAACTTGGTCAAGAAGCTTCATGCCAAGAAATGGGTAAAGCGCTCATTGATGGTTACAACCTCTTCATGACTGCTATGCCTTTGGATCAAGTTCCTAATGAAAAAGGTAAAGTGAAACCTAAGTACACAAAAAGCATTGTAAATACAATTGGCGGTCACTTCAACGATTATCACATCGTGGCATGTGACTTGTGGGGTGCTGCAGATTATAAAGCTGCTTATGATGCATGGACAATCTATCTTGACCTCGGCGAAAATCCTGCTTTCGCAAAAGCAATGAACGTTCCCCACGACACAATCATGGGCGAAATTTCATACAACAAGGCTTTGGCTGCATGGCAAGCAGAAATGCTTGATGAAGCATTGCAGGCATTTGAATATGCTAAAAACAAAGGCTACAACAAAAAAGCATTGTATGACTATGCAATCAGCGTAGCTGCACAAGCTCAAAAAAATGATGTAGTTTATGCTCTTGCTGCTGAAGGTTACAAATATTATGGCAAAGAAGATCCCAAGTTCATTCAGCTCATCATCAATGATTACATTGAGAAGCAAGACTACGAACAAGCAAATGCTATGCTTGACGAAGCTATTGCTGCCGAACCCGGTAACGCTGTATACTATAACCTTAAAGGTGTAATTTGCGAAAGCCAAAAAGATAACGAAACAGCATTGGAATTCTACAAAAAAGCAACTGAAATCGATGCTACATTGGCTTCGGCTTTCTATAACTATGGTCGCAAACTTTGTGAAAAAGCATACGGCATCAGCGACAGCTCAGCTGAATTGTCACAAGCTGAATATAACAAAGTTCGTGCTGAACAAATCGATCCTCTTTTGAAATTGGCTGCTGAAAAACTCGAAAAAGCATTCCAACTCGACGAAGAAAATCAACGTGACGCACTTCGCTATCTCCGCAATGTTTATTACAATCTCGGCGATGACGAAAACCTTAAACGTGTTGAAATGATGTAATAACACTTCAATAATAAAAATAAGGGTCGGCTCAAATTGAGTCGGCCCTTATTTTTATCTTTTCGGAATAAGTGTTATCTTTGTCAAAACTAAAAAATGACCAATATGCAAGATACAATTACGCAATTTGAAGCAGCTTTGAAAATGTGTCGCGATTTGTTTGTGAACAAACTCAAAGACTATGGTGCGGCATGGCGCATTATGCGTTCAAAGTCAGTTACCGATCAGATATTTATTAAAGCCAACCGCATTCGCTCAATCGAAATAAAAGGCGAAACAATGGTGAACGAAGGCATTTTGCCCGAATTTATCGGTATTGTAAACTATGGTATTATCGGCTTGATTCAGCTTGAAAAAGGTCACGGCGAGACCGACGACATTTCGGTTGACGAGGCAATAGTGCTTTATGATCGTTATATGGAGGCTACAAAAAAATTGATGATCGCAAAAAATCACGATTACGACGAAGCATGGCGCGGAATGCGTGTAAACTCTTACACCGACTTGATTTTGATGAAGATTCTTCGCACTAAACAAATCGAGAACAACGATGGTGCTACAATCGTGTCAGAAGGCATCGATGCCAATTACATGGATATGATAAATTATTCGGTATTTGCGATTATCAAGTTGACAGAAGCCAATGAAAAAGGTGCTTGATTTTTGTGAAAAACATTCTAAAATGATAGTATGGTCGCTGCGCATAATTGTCGGAGCGACTTTCGTTATTTCGGGCGTTGCCAAACTCATTGACCTTTGGGGCTTTATCTATAAAATTGAGCAGTATTTCAGAGTGTGGGGCATTCCCGACTTGCGCACGATTATTTTCATGATATCGTTGGTGCTCTCAACGGCCGAATTTGCCGGTGGGTTGATGCTGATGACTGGTAGTTACCGGCGAGTGAGCGTATGGGGCCTCGGAGCATTGATGTTGCTCATGTTGCCGTTGAGTTGTTATCTGTGGATCGCCAATCCGATTGAAGATTGTGGTTGTTTTGGCGATTTGTGGGTGATTTCAAACGGAGCAACCTTTCTCAAGAATATCTTTTTGACAGCTGCCATAGCCTACCTGTGGGTATGGAACAAGCGTGTTGGAGGATATGTGCACCGCGGCCTGCAGTGGTTGCAATCGCTCTTGTGTCTGTCCTATGCAATGTTTATAGCGTTTATAGGCTACAACTATCAGCCGTTGCTTGATTTCAGAGGCTATAAAGTGGGAGAGTCGTTGGTGCAAACTTCGGCAGATGGAGGAGACTTGAAATTTGTGTATGAGAAAAACGGACAACGACAAGAATTTGATGCCTACAACCTGCCCGACAGCTCGTGGACCTTTGTTGAGCGTTTGGGGCAAATTGAGGCTGAAAGTGCCATGCAAAACTTTGTGATAATGGATGGCGATGAAGATGTCACTGCCGATGTTATCAGCGATAGTGGCGAGCAGTTGTTGCTTCTCATCCCCGAGGTTGACCGTGCCGACATTTCCTATACATATATAATTAATGAGATAAACCGATATATCACAAACCGTGGCGGCAACATAATCGCACTTATTGCCACCAACGAACGCGGCTTGCACTATTGGCGCGACATATCGCTGGCTGACTATGATTTGTATAGTGTAGAGGATACCGATGTCAAAGAAATGGCTCGCGGTCACATCTCGTTTGTATACCTGCGTGACGGCGTGATTCAGTGGAAGCGAACATTGTCTTCGATTGACGAGAGCTTGTTCACTGACAATGAGTCAGACACATCGTTTGACCAACTTTACTTTGACGGAACGCGCATTTTTATCATTATCACGACAATACATGCAGCATTGTTGCTGATATTGATAGTTTTTGGCGCATTCATCATGATACTAACTCGCAGAATATGGCGAAAAAACGAAAAAAAAGAGTTACCTTTGCATAGCGAAAATCCAAAACAATAAATTACTATAAATTTTAGACTAAAATGAGAAAGAAAATTGTTGCAGGCAACTGGAAAATGAACACTAACCTTCAAGAAGGTGTTGCTCTTGCCGAAAAAGTAAACGAAGCATTGAAAGGTGTTACTCCCAACTGTGATGTTGTGATTGCAGTACCTTTCACACACCTCGCATCGGTTAACGCTGTTATCGACTCAACTAAACTCGGTCTTGGTGCTGAAAACTGCGCTGACAAAAAATCAGGCGCTTACACTGGTGAAGTGTCAGCTTCAATGGTTGCTTCAACTGGTGCTACATACGTAATCCTCGGCCACTCTGAACGTCGTCAATACTACGGCGAAACTTCAGCTATCTTGAAAGAAAAAGTAGGTTTGGCTCTCGAAAACAACCTCACACCCATCTTCTGTATCGGAGAAGTTCTCGAAGAACGCGAAAACGGTACTTACTTTGATGTTGTTAAAGCTCAAATCGAAGAAGCTCTCTTTGAACTTTCTGCTGAAGACTTTGGCAAAATCATCCTCGCTTACGAACCTGTTTGGGCTATCGGTACAGGCAAGACTGCTACTGACGACCAAGCTGAAGAAATGCACGCTTTCATTCGCGAAGTTCTCGCTGCTAAATATGGCGAAGCTGTTGCTGAAGAAACTTCAATTCTCTATGGTGGTAGCTGCAAACCCTCAAATGCTGCTCAGCTCTTTGCAAAACCCAATGTTGACGGTGGTCTCATCGGTGGCGCATCTTTGGAAGCTGAATCATTCATGGGCATTGTAACTGCATTCTAATAAGAATTAACCTAATATATTAGGGCTACAAAAATCTTTTTAGTATTTTTGTAGCCTTAACTATTATAACAAGCGTTATGAAAAATTTGAAAGCGATAATCATGGCGGCTGCAATAGCGTTATTGCCAGCGACGATTGCGGCACAACAGCCCGAGACAATTGTGGACAAAATCAAGTCGGCCGGCAATTGTGAGTTGCATCAGCCCGACGGAATGAATGCACGATTGTTTGTCACCGAAGAAGCCGTTGACACTGTCAGCGACGAAGACTTGGCCAATGCACGCCGAATGGCCGGGTATCGCATTCAGGTTTTCTCTGACAACAATTATCGCACAGCCAAAAACGAAGCCAACGCCAAAGCACGCGTGTTTTCAGAACGCTTTCCCGAAATGCGCACCTATGTTGTTTATAATTCGCCATTCTGGCGATTGCGAGTAGGTGATTTCCGCTCACAAGACGAAGCGCTTGAAAAGGTTGTGGAGATTAAAGAAGCGTTTCCGCAATATAGTCGCGAGATTAGAGTGGTGCGCGACCGCATAAATTATGTTGAAAAATGATTAATCAACCAGTAATGGATAAAATTCAATCATCTGACGATGTTATTAATCAAATAGCATCACACTTCGAAAGCATTATAAAGCTATTGGGCGAAGACCCTTCGCGCGAAGGACTTGAAAAAACGCCTGTGCGTGCAGCCAAAGCGCTCTACTATGCCACACAAGGCTACCGCCAAGATGCATCAGAGATAATGCGTCAGGCAATCTTTGAGCATGCAGGCTCTCGCATGGTTATTGTGAAAGATATTGAGTTTTACTCATTTTGCGAACATCACATTTTGCCTTTCTTTGGCCGCGTGTCAATAGGTTACATTCCTAACGGCAAAATGATAGGATTGAGTAAACTGGCCCGCGTGGTCGATGCATTTGCGCGCCGATTGCAAGTGCAAGAGCGATTGACAGCAGAGGTCTGCCGCGAGATATACGAAACACTTGGCGCCCGCGGGGTTATCGTAACATGCAACGCACAACACTTGTGCATGAAAATGCGCGGCGTTGAAAAACAAGACTCATCAACCACGACAGTCGATTATCTCGGCGCATTTGCCGAAGATGCCGACCTTCGCAATCAGTTTTTCGAGTCAGTTAAGTTGTAAATTTTGAAATGAGGCGTAAAGCCAATTGATGATAAATGAGCCGAGGCGACAAGCGTCGGCTTTTTTGTGGCATTACTCGTCGTCTTCGTCATCAAAGTCGAAGTCAAAGTCCCAGCCGTCATCATAGGCTTCTTGGGTAAACTGGGCAAGTTGTCGGGCGTCACGCTTGGTGGGGCGGCCCAAGCCCTTGCGGCGGTCAATGAAACCGCTGATTTTGACCACATCGAGCAAGTCATATTGTGATTGGGGAGTAATGTTTTCCATATATTCGGGCACAAGTTTTGCTCCGAGACGGTTTTCGGTCAAAGCTTTGACGCGAAACGAGTAGGTAACCGGCGGTTTGCGCACATTGATAACATCGCCCACCTTGATAGTGCGCGACGGCTTAGCTATAACAGGATTGTTTTCGCCTACAGTTATGCGACCTTTCTTGCATGCTTCAGTGGCGATTGTGCGCGTTTTGAAAATGCGCATAGCCCATGTCCATTTGTCAATGCGAACTTCTTCTTTGGCCATAGTGATTAAGACTTAGTTTTAATTTAAATTATTTGTTGTTATAGGTGTTCATAGCGATTTGTAACCCGGCGAGACAAAATGTTTTGATGGCATCAATGGCAAGGTCGATGCGTGCGGGCATTTGTTCGCGTTGTTCGGGTGTGAAATTGCCGAGCACATAGTCAACTTGGCAGCCGCGAGGAAAGTCGTTGCCGATACCGAAACGCAGTCGTGGATAGGCAGTGGTCGAGAGCATTTGCGCGATGTTTTTGAGACCGTTGTGGCCGGCATCGCTGCCTTGGCCTTTGAGGCGAATGGCGCCAAAGGGAAGGGCAAGGTCATCGACGAGAACGAGAATGTGGCTGACATCGATATTTTCTTTCTCTTTCCAGTATCGCACAGCATTACCGCTCAGGTTCATGTAGGTAGAGGGCTTGAGCAGAATGAGTTGCTTGTTTTTGACGCGCACTCGTGCAATGTCGCCATAACGGTCGGTAGAGAAAGAAATATTGGATGCCTGAGCCCAGGCATCCAATATTTTAAAACCTATATTGTGTCGGGTGTCGCGGTATTCGTCACCGATATTACCGAGGCCGACGATGAGATATTTCATTCTATCAAATAGGCGTTTTAGAAGGGTTATTATTTTTTTGCGGCAGCAGCAGCGGCAGCAGCACCACGAGCAGCACGAGTAAGTTGAACTGCACATACAACTGCATTTTTCGCATTCATAAGTTCGAGACCTTCGAAGCTGAGTTCGCCGATTTGCATTGATTTGCCGAGACCCAAGTTGTCAACGTTGATAACAACGCGTTCGGGGATGTTAGTGTAAACAGCTTTAACTTTGATTTTCTTCATAGAGAGAGTCAACTTACCACCGGCTTTCACACCTTCAGCGTGACCTTCGAGTTTCACGGGAACTTCGATAGTAACGGGTTTAGTTTCGTTTACAGCGAGGAAGTCCATGTGGAGGATAGAATCTTTAACGGGGTGGAATTGAATATCTTTGAGGATACACATTTGTTTTGTGCCGTTGAGATCGAGTTCGATAGCGTAGATGTCGGGAGTGTAAACGAGTTTACGAACAGCGTCGAGAGATACAACGATGTCAGTAGTGATGAGACCTTTACCGTTAGCGATTTCTACGAGTTTTTCGCCAGCTTTGAGAGTGCCAGCATAGGGGAGGTCAACCAATTCGCCGCCATTGAGAACTGCGGGGATTTTGTTTTCGTCACGGAGAGCTTTAGTAGCTTTTTTGCCGAGGTCAGTACGGGGCTCAGCTGTCAATTGAAATACTTTCATTGTTTTGAAATGTTTAAGATGTGTTACTAAAAATTAAGTTGTTGATTTGATGCTCCTTAATTTCCCATCACACGGGATGCCAAAAAGCGGTGCAAAGGTAGCAAAAATATTT
>JAFPCM010000008.1 GCA_017390185.1 Muribaculaceae bacterium | reverse complement strand
ACTTCTTGGCGGATGTCAAATTTTTTGAGCATGGCTTTTGACACGATGCCCATTTCGCCGAGTGCTTTGCCCGAGCGGGTCGCAATGCTGATTGATGCGGCGTAGATTTCGCTCTTGCCGGTTGTGAATTGCAATTCGCGAGGTGAGATACCCAAGCGTGCGATGATGTTATCGACGATGGCTTTAAGGTCATAGATAGTTGCCGCTTCGGCGGGACGAGCCCAGTTGCCGGTGCGCATGTTGCCTGTGAGCCAAAGTGCGAGGTGGCTATATTCGCTGTAAGGTGCGAGGGGTGCTTCGGGTGTTGATTGTGCCTCGGGGTTGAAACGATATACGTTGCCAAATTCATACATCATCAAGTCGCTTGATTTGCGGTTGATGTTGTGTGAGGCCGATTCCAAACCGCCAAAGAGCAATGATTGACGCATTACGCACAAGTCGTTGCTAAGGGCGTTGAGGAGTTTTACGCAGTTGGCTGCAGGGAATGTTTCAAGGCCTTCGTAGTATGACTCGGCTGAGAGCGAGTTGTTCATGATTTCGTTGAAACCCATAGCTGTGAGTTGTTGGCTGATGAGCTCGCGGAGGTCGTTGGCACTGTCGGTGAGTGTCTTGAACGAGAGGCTTGAGCGCAATGACGATGAAATCTCGATGTTGTTGTAGCCATAGATGCGCAACACGTCTTCGATAACATCACAAGGACGCTGAACATCTACGCGATAGGTTGGCACAAGAAGGTCGATTTCGCCGTCGCGACGGGCTGCGATTTCGATTTCGAGTGAGCGGAGTATTGAGTCAACAGTCTCGGGGGCGATTTCTTTACCCACGAGAGCATTGAGTTTGTCGTAAGCGAGGGTTACGGGGAAGGGTTTGATGGGCTCGGGGTAGAGGTCAATTTCTTCACCGCAGATTTCGCCACCGGCCAATTCTTTGACCATCAATGCTGCCAATTTCAACACATAAATGGTGGCATTGGGGTCGGTGCCGCGTTCAAAGCGGAATGATGAGTCGGTGTTGAGACCGTGACGGCGAGCAGTTTTGCGCACCGATGTGGGGTTGAAATAGGCGCTTTCGAGGAAAATTGATGTTGTCTGCTCGGTAACGCCTGAGTCGAGACCGCCAAACACTCCGGCCATACACATGGGTTCTTCGGCATTGCAAATCATGAGGTCGCGGGCATCGAGTTTGCGTTCCACACCGTCAAGGGTGGTGAACACGGTGCCTTCGTTGCATGTGCGAACAACCACTTTGCCGCCTTTGATTTTGTCTACATCAAATGCGTGGAGAGGTTGGCCCACAGAGTGGAGTATGTAGTTGGTGATATCGACAATGTTGTTGATGGGGCGTTGGCCAATCGCAGTCAAGCGGTCTTTGAGCCATTGGGGGCTTTCGGCAACCTTGATGTTGCGAATTGTCAAGCCTGAATAGCGGGGGCAAGCCTCGGCATTCATCACTTCGACTGCAATAGCGCCGTCGGGACGGTCGATTTTGAAGTCTTCAACACTCTTGCGTTTCAAGGGCGAAGCCTGTGCGTTTTGAGCCATCCATGCACACAAGTCGCGAGCTACGCCATAGTGTGATGCAGCGTCGATGCGGTTGGGTGTAAGGTCAACTTCGAGCACATAGTCGCTTGATAGGTTGTAGTATTGAGCTGCGGGAGTGCCGGGGGCAACTTCTTCGTTGATAACGATGATGCCGTCGTGAGAGTGGCCGATGCCAATCTCGTCTTCGGCACAAATCATACCGAACGATTCTACGCCGCGAATTTTTGAACGCTTGATTTGAAATTCTTTGTCTCCGTCATAGAGAGTGGTGCCTACAGTGGCAACAACCACAGTTTGACCGGCGGCAACATTGGGTGCGCCACACACGATTTGGGTGGGTTCGCCATTGCCCAAGTCAACAGTGGTGATGTGGAGGTGGTCGCTATTGGGGTGCTCTTCACAAGTGAGCACTTTGCCGATTACGATGCCGCGCAAACCGCCGCGCACCGATTCCACTTCTTCGATTCCACCGGTTTCGAGGCCGATAGATGTCAATGCCGCTGCAACTTGCTCGGGCGACAAGTCAAAGTCTAAATAGTCTTTGAGCCAATTATATGAAATATTCATGAGTTAAACGATTATTCTGTAAAAACGAAGTGTCGTTGCACAACACTCCACGATAATTCGTGCAAATTTACAAAGAAATTTTCATATAACCACGCCCAAATATCAACAATATAACCCTTTGAATGCTTTGTTTGGCCAAACGAATAGTTTTT
>JAFPCM010000064.1 GCA_017390185.1 Muribaculaceae bacterium | reverse complement strand
TTGGTTGCCGAGCATTAAAGAGACGGTGTCGATGCTTGTGACATTTGCCCTTGTGGTGGTAGGGTGGATAATTTTCCGTGCCGATACCATAGGCGATGCGTGGGGCTATATATGTCGCATGTTCACTTCGGGCGAATGGGGTGTGCCTGTGCATGGCAAGGGCGTGTTGGTATATGTCTTGCTGATGCTCGCTGTGGAATGGGTGCAACGCACACGCGAACATGCGTTGCAGCTTGACGCCGTTAAAAATCGATGGGTGCGCGGAGCAATATATTATGCGCTGATAATTGTCATTTTGTGGCAAGAGTCATCGTCGGTTCAGTTTATTTATTTCCAATTCTAACGGGTTATGGATATTCGCCGATTTGTTATAAAAACACTCTTATTTGCATCGCCGCTGTTTTTGCTGATAGCGGTGTATGGAGTGCTTGATGTTTTCAAGGTGCTGCGTTATCACGACCCTTACTATGTAAATGATCGTCCGATGGGAGTGGTGCTCAATGCCGGACATGTGGCCACGATGATATTTGACCATAATCGCGATGAACAGAAATATGACTCGTTTATCTTTGGCAGTTCGCGTAGCCGCACCTATGAGGTGGCCGACTGGAAACGGCACATTGGCGCAGAGGCGAGTTGCTTTCACTTTGACGGAAATGCCGAGCCGTTGTATGGTGTGTGGTGCAAGGTGAAATATATTGATCGTTGCGGTGTGAACATAAACAATGCGTTGTTTGTAGTTGACGGTTTGCTGTTGAGCGAGTTGACATCGCGAACCGGGCATTTATATCGCATTCCACCCATGGTTGAGGAAAACGGCAGTTATGTGGGCTATCATTCGGCATTCATTAAATCGTTTTTGCACCCCGAGTTTTTGGTGGCCTATTTTGACTATCTCACCAGCGGCGAGGTGAAACAATATATGACTACCGATTTTCTGCTCAGCGGTCAATATCGCACCCACGAAATGCTGACAAACGAGGCCCGACACGAACATCGCGACAGTCTCATCGCAATCGGACAATATTATACGCCCGAGGTGATGGCTCTGTTTGAAAACCGTCAGTGTCCCGACTCGGTCGCTCCTATTGTTGTGGGCGAGGGGCAACGTGCCATGTTACAAGATATTGCCGATGTGTTTAAGCGTCACAACACTTGCTATCGGGTTGTTGTGAGTCCGCTTTATGACCAAATAAAAATGAATCCCGATGATGTCAAGGCCTTGGTCGAAATATTCGGCTCTGAAAATGTGTATGATTTTTCGGGGGTGAGTGAGTTTACGAGCGACTATCGCAATTATTATGACGATTCGCACTATCGTCCCAATGTGGCTCGCGAGGTGCTGAACATTGCATATGGAAAGAAACAAGAAACTTTACAAGATATTGATGAATAAATTGAAACAGAAAATAAAAAGCATGGCGGTGGCAAGTGTGGCCGCTGTTGCTATGGCATCGTGCTCGGGTGTGGATAACGACCGTTTCGTGATTTTGCACACCAATGACATGCACAGCCAAATTGATCCGTCGGCCGACGGCACTGGCGGTATGCTGCGCCAGAAAGTGGTTGTCGACAGTGTGAAATCGTGTGTGGCAAATGTGTGTGTAGTCGATGCCGGCGACATGGTGCAAGGAACACTTTACTATCACATGTATAAAGGCAAGGTTGAGGCTATGATGATGAATCAGGTGGGCTATGACATTGCCATAATGGGCAACCATGAGTTTGACAACGGCATGAAATCGTTGCTTGAAAATCAATATGCCCATCTTGCTGCTACAAAGTTGGCTTCAAACTATGACCTTTCGGCGACAGTGCTCGACTCGCTGTTTATGCCCTATGTTATCAAAGAGGCCGGTGACCGTCGCATAGCCTTTTTGGGCGTGGGACTAAATCCCAAGGGAATGATATCGGCCGGAAAGAGCCGCGGAGTGGTATATCACGATGCTGTTTCGGTAGCCGACTCAATGGCCCGCGTTTTGAAAACGGAGCACAATGCCGATGTTGTTGTGGTGTTGTCGCATCTTGGTTATGATGCCGGCAATAGCGGTTTGGCCGATGATTTGACCCTTGCCGCCCACTCGCGTAGTATAGACATAATCATTGGCGGACATACCCACAAAACTATCAATCCGGTCAAAGCAGATGCCCCGATTTGTCGTGTGGCTAATCTTGATGGCGATAGCGTGCTTATTGCACAAGCCGGAAGTCGTGGACAGTATGTGGGTGAAATATCGATAGATTTGAAAACGCTTGAGTCCCAATCTCGGCTAATCGAAATCAATAGTCGTCTTGATGATAGGATAGACCATGAAGCTGAGGCCGTGTTGGCTCCATACCGACACACGGTTGATTCGTTGTTGTCAATACATGTGGTTGATTCTGAAATAGAGTTGCCTCGCGACGGTCAGGCTCTGGTCAATATGATTAGCGATTTTATCAAGAGTAAAGGTGAGGAGTTATGTGGCAAGCACGTTGATGTTGCATTGATGAATCGTGGTGGTATTCGCAACGATTTGCCTAAAGGTGCAATCTCAAAAGGACTGTTGATGATGGCATTCCCGTTTGACAATTATATCGCTGTGATGGAAATCAAAGGGAAAGACCTTATAGAGACCTTTGAGAAAATTGCACAACGAAACCACATTGGTATCAGCGCAATTGACTTTGATCGTATCGATTCTGACAAAACATATCGCCTTGCTACAATCGACTATTTGGCCGAAGGGGGCGACTATCTTGAACCATTGACCCGTGGCAAGGAAATTGCCCGCAGTCAACAGCCTCTTGTTGACGACTTGGTGGAGTTTCTTGTGAAATTCAAAGCCGAAGGACGACGAGTAAATCCGTTTGACGAAAAGCGTAATTATCCCATCGAAAAATAATAGCAAAATGAAAAAATATATTCTTACTCTATTGGTAGCCCTTGTCGCATCGTCGGCATGGAGTGCAAAGCCCACAATTTTGACAAAGTGTGATACCCAAGCGCGTGACCGTTGGGTTGATTCGGTGTTTAATACGATGACAAAGCGTCAGCGCATAGGCCAGTTGTTTGTTCCTGTCGTCTATTTTGAGAGTAACAAGCAGTATGCACAATACTTGCAACGTCTTGTTCGTGACAACCATGTTGGTGGTCTTTTGTTTGGCCATGGCTTGGTTGAAAAATATGTGTCTGTAATCAACTATTCGCAATCGATGGCCAAAGTGCCATTGCTTATCACGCTCGACGGCGAGTGGGGCTTGTCGATGAGAATGAAAAATACGCCTCGCTTTCCGCATAATATGGGGTTAGGTGCGATTGCTGACGAAAAATTGCTGTATGACTATGGCCGCGAGGTGGCACGCGAGTGTCGCGAAGCCGGTATACATGTCAACTTTGCTCCTGTTCTTGATGTGAATTCCAATCCCGCCAACCCTGTGATTGGTTATCGCTCGTTTGGCGAAGATCCTCAACTTGTTGCTCGTCTTGCCAATGCCTATTCTCAAGGTCTTGAAGATGGTGGAGTTCTCTCGGTGGGAAAACATTTTCCCGGCCATGGCGATACTTCAACCGATTCGCATAAGGAATTGCCTACAGTGACTCACGATGTGGCGCGACTCAAAGCAACCGATTTGGTGCCTTTCCAAAGTTATATTGATGCAGGATTGTCAAGCGTAATGGTAGGTCACTTGAATGTGCCATCTCTTGACCCGTCGGGAACTCCTGCGTCACTCTCTAAAAAAATCACTACAGAACTTTTGCGTGAGAAAATGGGCTTTGAAGGTCTGATTTTCACAGATGCTCTCGATATGAAAGGAGCCAAGTCAAGCACAGAAAACAATTGTGTGCTCGCATTCTTGGCCGGAGCCGATATGCTTTTGGCTTCATCTTCGCCAGTTAACGATATTGTCGCATTTGAAAAGGCGGTGAACCAAGGCCGCATCAGCATGAAAGATGTAGATGCTCGTTGTCGCAAGGTGTTGGCCTATAAATATGCATTGCAGTTGCACAAAGAGAAGCCGGTTGTTTCTAAAGGTATTGTTGAGCGTGTAAACTCAACTCAAGCCGAGTATGTCAATCGTCGATTGTCGGCCGCAATGATGACCGTGATATACAATAAAAAATCATTGTTGCCCATTGCCGATCTTGACAAAACAAGTATTGCAGTGGTGAATATCGGCGCACCCAAAACCAACGAGTTTGCAACCATTTGTCGCAAATATGCCAAGGTTGACACTTATTTCACAAATGGAGAGGCTTTTGCGCCTGCGCGAGTGTCGCAGATTAAAGACCACGATATTGTGATTGTTGCCGTGTATACCGACAAGGCATGGGCGCGTACAGTCGTGTCGCAGTTTGAAGATGCTGCAGGATTTGTTCCTGTATTCTTTATGAATCCCTACCGAATGAATAAATTTGCGTCATCGCTCACCGATGCTCACACATTGGTGCTTGCCTATGACGATACTCCTTATGTTCGTGAATATGCTGCGCAAGCATTGTTTGGCGGTATTGCCGTAAATGGCAAGTTGCCAGTTAACCTCAA
>JAFPCM010000063.1 GCA_017390185.1 Muribaculaceae bacterium | reverse complement strand
TGGTACTCGAAGCGGGACTCGAACCCGCACAGCCGCAATGGCCAAAGGATTTTAAGTCCTTCGTGTCTACCATTCCACCATTCGAGCGACCTTGTTTCAAATCGTTATATAGATGACGAAATGTTGTGCAAAGTTACTATTTAGTTTCGGATTATGCAACAATGACAAGATGATTTTTTAGCGTGTGATGACATATCCGCCTGTTTGTGCGGGAAATACGCGATATTGTTTCATTCCGAATCCGCGATTGAGGGCTTCGCCCGATGTGGGTCGGCCATAACCTTCACACACATCAAATCGGCTGCCGCATTTTTTGCAGTGAGCCTCAAAAGTTGAGCGGTCGATTTGTAACCTGACATTATAGCGTGCCTCAACCGGACAAGCAAGGTCATAGGCGAGAGGCACATTGTAGTCGCCGGCATAATAGCCGTTTATGAGCAATATGCCGCCAAAACCCGTGCGTGTCAGATCGGTATAAGTGAAATTTGATGGTTTCTTTTCTTCGCGAATAAAGTAACGATAATCGCCATATCCGTGAACGCCATATGTGTCCCACAATCCTTGGTTGTCGAGTTCGAGTCGAACGGCAACTGGAGGAATGCGCTCGTCGTCGATGCTTTCACACGATGACAAGGTGGCGATGATGGCTATTAAAGCGCAAGCGAAAAGATGTTTCATCGTTGCAATAAAGCGTCAAACGCTTTGTGGTAGGTGTCGAAGTTGAATTGGCTCAATGTATTATCAAATAATTGTTTGATGCGGTCATTGCATAAGTTGCCGATTGAGCCTTCATGGGTGTGATTGACAGTTGCGGGTGCGGTGAATTCGCCGCGTTCAATTGCAAGGCCAACTTGCTTGTAGGCGTCACGGAAGGGTGTGCCTTCTTGGGCCAAACGGTTAACCTCTTCTACCGAGAACATCAATTCATAACGTTTGTCGTCAAGAATGCTTTCGTTGACTTTGAGTTGCGACATCATCGCGTTGACCATGTTGATGATTGAGATAATCTCGTCAAATGCGGGCAAGAAACTTTCTTTGATTAATTGTAGGTCGCGGAAATATCCCGATGGAAGGTTGTTGGTGATGAGCGTAATTTCGACGGGGAGTGCTTGCAATTTGTTGCACTTGGCGCGAGTGAGTTCAAACACATCGGGGTTTTTCTTGTGAGGCATTATCGATGACCCTGTAGTGTACTCGTCGGGCAGTTTTATGAAAGCAAAGTTCTGTGAATTGAACAAGCATGCATCAAAAGCAAGTTTTGATAATGTGGCTGCAACGCTTGCGATGGCTTGCGACACGATGCGCTCGGTTTTGCCGCGTCCCATTTGGGCATAAACTACATTGTAATCCATTGAGTCAAATCCGAGAAGCCGGGTTGTCATGGTGCGGTTTAGCGGGAACGAAGAGCCATATCCGGCTGCCGATCCCAATGGGTTGCGATTGGTGATTTCGTATGCAGCTTTGAGTATGGTGAGGTCGTCGGCAAGCGATTCGGCATAAGCACCAAACCAGAGACCAAACGATGACGGCATTGCCACTTGCAGGTGGGTGTAGCCGGGGAGCAATACTTTGCTGTGTCGGTCGCTTTGCTCAATGAGAGTGTCAAACAAGCGTTTGATGGCTTGAGTGAGGTCCTCAATGCGAGAGCGGATGAAGAGTTTGAGATCGACAAGCACTTGGTCGTTGCGCGAACGACCAGAGTGTATTTTCTTGCCAATATCGCCTAAACGGCGTGTGAGCATCAATTCGACTTGAGAGTGGACATCCTCGATGCCTTCTTCGATAACAAATTCGCCTTTTTCGGCGATTTTGTAGATTTCGCGAAGTTCGTTGAGCAATGTTTCAAGTTCGCTTTTTTCAAGGAGACCGATTGACTCGAGCATGGTGATGTGGGCCATTGAACCCAGAATATCAAACGGAGCGAGATATAAGTCCATTTCGCGGTCGCGACCAACGGTGTAGGTTTCCACATCGTGGTCAACGGTAACGCTTTTTTCCCAAAGTTTTGATGCCATGGTTATGTCGTTTGTATTAGTATTGTTTCCCCGCGATGAGACACATCATGTCGTTGAGTTTGTCAACGGCTTCTTGCATTTTGCCGCCAATCATGGGGCGGAGCATGACGGGAATTTCTACGTCAATGTAGCTGGTGAGCTCGGCAACTCCGTCTTTGTCGCTAATGTTAACCGCTAGCGCCAAGGGGATTGGAGTGCGTGCTGCCTGATAGCTGATTTTTGTGTTAGGAATGCGCTCAACGACATCAAACTGCAGTTCGCCCACTTGAGGGGTGCTGAATTTGATAGAGTCTTCAGAAAACTCGATGTTGCCAATCTGATTGAGGTATTCTTGGGGAATGCCTTTGAGGCGTTCTTGGAATGCCTGCATATCAGTGAGATTGCGGTATGCATCTTCCTGAGTGACTGTTAATACAGCCGCTTTGCTGGTATATTTTGCCATTGGTACCGGTCTTGATTATTTGTTGGGATACCAAGTGGCGGGATCTTTACGCCATTCTTTGAGGGTTTCTACATCTTCGTCTTTGATGTAGCCTGTAGCGAGAGCAGCTTCGAGCATAGCATTGTAGTTGCTCAATGTGAGGAGTTTCACATTTGCTTTGTCAAATGCTTCTTCGGCAACGGGGAAGCCGTAAGTGAATATTGCTGCCATACCAACTACTTCGCAACCTGCATTGCGAATTGCTTGTACGGCTTTCAAACTGCTACCACCTGTTGAGATAAGGTCTTCGATAACAACTACTTTTTGACCGGGTTTGAGGTTGCCTTCGATGAGGTTTTCAAGACCATGGTCTTTGGGTGTAGAGCGAACATATACATAGGGCAAACCGAGAGTGTCGGCAACGAGAGCGCCTTGAGCGATGGCACCTGTAGCTACGCCGGCAACAGCGTCGGCATCGCCAAAGTTTTCAAGAATAAGACGGCACAATTCAACTTTGATGAAGCTGCGAACGTCGGGGTATGACAATGTTTTGCGGTTGTCGGTGTATATAGGTGAATTCCAACCTGATGCCCAAGTAAAAGGGTTGGCAGGTTGAAGTTTGATAGCGCTGATTTTGAGAAGTTTTTCTGCTAAAAGTTGGTCTAACTGTTTCATACTATTGTGGGTATTATATTATTTTTTTGCAAAGATAGTGTTTTTGGCGCATAAACCATAAAGATTTGCTCCTAAAATTTGATAAATGACCGGGCTGTTAGTTGAGGAATCGCGGCGCAAGGAAATAAAGTCCAAACGAAACGCCAAAATTCCAGTCGGCAGTGGGGTGGTCTTTGTAGTTGACATAGGCACTCAATGTTGCAAAAGGCAGGTTGAAAACCAATGCCGCTTCGGCCATAAAGTGAGGTCGCGAAATCCATGGCCCATATTGAGCCGAGGCCGATTGCTCAACTGCTTCGATGGGGCGAATGGGCATAAAAGCGTGGGTCTCGCCGCGTAGCTGTAAATTGTCAGTTATTTTCCAAATGGGAATGAGTCCGGCTGTAACATAGGAGTTGGCTCGATATCCGGGATTGAACACACTGCTCCATGACGGGGTGGGTGTGAATGCCGATGCTTGTACAATCGACGCATAATAATTGTTCATCAACTTGCGAGTTGAAGCAAGTGCGTTGGCCTCGGCTCCTAATGCAAAACTGCGGCTGATGTTGAAGTATTTTTCAGCTTTGATATAGAGCTGCAACCATTTCACATCGTCGTTTTCGTTGGCAATAGTTGGGTCGGCCGAGTAATATTGGCTATTGCCCATCACTCCGCTAAAAGACGCTTTGTAAACAGCGCCAGCGGTGGGATAGTTGTCGTTGTCAAGACTATGGTAGGTATATCCCACGCGAGCCGATGCAAGGTTGTGTAATGTGCGGTCTTGTTCTTGTGTGGCAAAGTCGATGGTTGTGCTTTGGTAGAAACGGTCTAACAAGTGTCCGCCACCGACAGCCAATTCAAATTTTCCGCGACGTCCGGCTGCGATGCAGTATTTGAGTCGTCCAAAAAACTCATATTGAGAGATGAAAGTGGGGATATTGTCCTCATAAAACAGGTTGTCGTTCTCGTAGTATTTGTGACGCGAAGCAACTCCTTCGATTTGGAAATATGATGGCGTTGGTGTGCGCAAAAACATTCGTGCATCGGCCTCGGCAGCCATATAACTTTGACCTATCCACACATTGAAATTGGCATCAAGAGAATTGTAACTCAATGTGTTGTATCCTCCTGAGAGAAATAGCATGCTGTTGGTTGAAGATGTGGCATATCCGCCAAATCCGAGTCGGAAATTGTCCTTGACCGTTGCATCAAGTTGCAAAGTGAAAAGGTCGTCTTGCGGACGGTAAATGGCATGTGGCATAAGGTCTTTCAGCTTGTCGGGCGATAGAGCCTGATAATATGACTTGCGGGCATCATCAACAGTCAGTGTATCGTTTTTGCCGTGAGTGAACACATATTTCAGGTATTGGTTTTGGGCATTGGTGCCGCCCGAAACATTTACCGAGTCAAATCTCAAATAGGGCGTTTGTGATTTGAAGATATTGCGCTTGAGTTGTCGCGCCGAGTTGCTGACACGGGTTGTGATGCGAGTTGTGATGCTGTCCATCATTGACATCGCCTTGTTGTAGCCCTTGTCATAGATCTCTTGTGCCTTAGGGAAGTCAAGCAGATTATATTGGTTGAGATTTATGGGAATATATATGCCTTCGCTTTCGGTAACGATTGTCTCGTGGTCTTGCATAATCATTTCGCTCAATTGTGCCATAATGTTGTCGGAGACAGGTCTTTTGTCGGGGATAGATACATTGACACCGATGATAACAGATGGGGCGAAGTCGGTTTTCATTACATCAACGGGGAAATTGTCGTAAATGCCACCATCATAGAGTGTTGTGCCATTAACTTTGATGGGGTAGAACACAATGGGGAATGTCATAGAGGCTCTGATCGCATCACCCAATTGTCCGTCGCGGCACACAACTTTGTGCTTGTGGGTTACATCAGAAGCCACGCATCGGAATGGGACGAACAATTTGTCAAAATCGCCGTTGCATTGGGCTGGGTGAGGCGCAAACAATTCCATCAAGGCAAAGTTC
>JAFPCM010000062.1 GCA_017390185.1 Muribaculaceae bacterium | reverse complement strand
GGCGCAATGTGTTGACAATAAACTCGAGATACTCGTCGGCGCGATAGTTGTCGCGACACATCATTGCGATAAAATTCTTGATAGTGTCGTTTTCGAGATATTGCAACGGTTTTTCGGGCATGAGGTCGCCAAGTCGAGTGCTGTCGGTGCTGTATACGCCCACAATGATGGCGGGTTTGACACTGTTTTCGGCAATGAGTTTTCCCATCACTGAGTCGATTTCCCAAGCTTGGCGGTTCCAAGTCGAATTTGCATCAAAGAGGTTTTGGCCGTCGTGCATATACACAACGGGATATTTCTCCTTGCGGCTATAATTATCGGGAGTCCACACATCAACTTTGATGGTCTCGTTCATTTCGGGCGAGAACACATCGATGTGATAAAGGTCGCCCGATGTGACAGTCAAGGGCGAAGGCTCGATTGATGAGTCGGTTTTGAAAAAACTGACATATATCAAAGGCATTAACATTGCCAAGGCTAATATAGCAATAATCCACTTTTTCATATTAGTGTTTCATTTCAACTTTTGATGTTGGTGGAAGGGTGTTGTTGCGGTTGTTCACAGCCTCAATCACCTCATCGGCCAATTTGAGGAAGGCTGCGCCGGTGATGCTGTCCTCTTTAGAGGCAATGGGCTCGCCGCAGTCGCCACCGTCGCAAATGGTGCCAACGATGGGTATTTGTGCCAACAATTTGACATTTAACTCTTTGGCAAGGTTTGCAGCACCTTCGCGGCCAAAGATATAGTAGCGTTCTTCGGGGTGAGGAGCGGGAGTGAACCAAGCCATGTTTTCGACCAAACCGAGAATGGGCACATTCACCTTTTCGCCCATGAACATATTTATACCCTTGCGTGCATCGGCCAAAGCTACCTCTTGGGGAGTTGACACGATAACCACGCCGGTGATGCCGAGAGTTTGCACCAAAGTGAGGTGAATGTCGCTTGTGCCGGGAGGCATGTCGATGAGGAAATAGTCGAGTTCGCCCCAATCGGCCTCTTGAATGAGTTGTTTGAGCGCATTTGACGCCATGCCGCCACGCCACAAAACAGGCGAATTTTTATCGACAAAGAAACCGATTGAAAGCACTTTCACTCCGTGGCTTTCGATGGGAATGATGAGGTCGCGGCCGTCAACATTGTGCATAAACACCTGGTGGTCTTCAACGCCAAACATTTTGGGCACTGACGGTCCGAAAATGTCGGCATCAAGAAGGCCCACTTTGTAGCCCATGCGAGCCAACGCCACGGCAAGGTTGCTTGCCACGGTCGATTTGCCCACACCGCCTTTGCCCGACGACACGCCGATGATGTTTTTCACGCCGGGGAGCAAGCTCGCAGGTTTTTCGGGGAGCACCATACGGCTCTTCACGGCAATATTGCCCTTGATGTCAACCTCGGGCGAGATATATGTGAGAATTGCTGTTTCGGCAGCCTTCACGATAGACTTGATGAATGGGTCGGTAGGCTTTTCAAAGATGATAGAAAACGACACTTTGTTGCCGTTGATGCGAATATCATCTTCAATCATGTCAAGTTCGACAATGTTCTTGCCATTGCCAGGGTAGCGCACATTTTTGAGCGCGTCAAGTATGAGATTGGGATATAATCGTTCCATATTAGTCTGATGCAAATGTGTGAAGTTTTTGTTATAACATGCAAAGATAGGAAAATTCTCCCAAAAAAGTCCCTCTCACCGCCCATAAACCGCTAACTACAAGAAAAATGTTTG
>JAFPCM010000061.1 GCA_017390185.1 Muribaculaceae bacterium | reverse complement strand
CCGAGATGTTTGACATTCTCGTGGTAAATGCGTTGGGACACAAATGCCCTATATGCGAATCGACCATCGACACCGCCATGAGATTCATCATAGGTCGTTGCCACAATGAAATCAACTCAAGCAACTACGACGACACCCAAAAGCACCTCGAATGCCAACAATGCACCGACTTCTACAATCAGGCAGCCCAAAACCTCAAAAATCATTTCAGTTCTGCCGGACTATTACATAAATGCTAATACTGGTTTGTGATTCTAAATATAGTTGTTTATGGATAAAAAACGTCTTACGTCGGTCAATGGGCGACCTATTGCCGACAATCAAAACATTCAGACTGCCGGGGTGCGCGGACCGGTGTTGATGCAAGACCCTTGGTTTCTCGAAAAACTCGGACATTTCGATCGCGAGGTGATTCCCGAACGACGCATGCACGCTAAAGGCGCAGGGGCATACGGCACGTTTACCGTGACTCACGACATTACACAATACACTCGTGCCTCAATATTCAGTCAAGTGGGCAAACAGACGGAGTGTTTTGTGCGTTTCTCTACCGTGGCAGGTGAACGAGGTGCCGCCGATGCCGAGCGCGACATTCGTGGATTTGCCATGAAATTTTATACCGACGAGGGGAATTGGGATCTCGTGGGGAACAATACCCCGGTGTTTTTCTTGCGCGACCCACTGAAATTTCCCGACCTCAACCATGCCATAAAACGCGACCCCAAAACCGGGATGCGTAGTGCCAACAATAATTGGGATTTCTGGACATTGTTGCCCGAAGCGTTGCACCAAATCACCATTACCATGAGTCCGCGAGGTATTCCGTTATCCTATCGCCACATGCACGGTTTTGGCAGCCACACCTATAGTTTCTACAATGCCGACAACAAACGCACATGGGTTAAGTTTCATCTTCGCACACTGCAAGGCATTAAATGCCTCACCGACCAAGAGGCCGAAGCCATTATTGCCAAGGATCGCGATTCGCATCTCCGCGACCTTTATAACAGCATCGAAAATGGCAACTATCCACGTTGGCTTTTCCAAGTGCAACTCATGAGTGAGGCGCAAGCCGCAAACTACCATATCAACCCCTTTGACCTCACTAAAGTGTGGCCTCACGGCGATTTCCCGTTGCACGATGTGGGAATTCTCGAACTCAATCGCAACCCTGAGAACTATTTTGCCGAAGTAGAGCAATCGGCCTTCAACCCCATGAACATTGTAGAGGGTATAGGGTTCTCTCCCGACAAGATGTTGCAAGGACGTTTATTCTCCTACGGCGACGCACAACGCTATCGCCTTGGGGTTAATGCACATCAAATACCGGTCAACCGACCTCGATGCCCATTCCACGCCTATCATCGCGACGGCGCAATGAGAGTAGATGGCAACTATGGCGACGCTATCAGTTATGAGCCCAATAGTTATGGTGAATGGCACGACTCGCCACACCTCAAAGAACCGCCATTGGCGATTCATGGCGATGCGTTCAACTACAACGAGCGAGAGTATGACGACGATTACTATACCCAACCGGGCAATCTATTCCGTCTCATGCCCAAAGAAGAGCAACAACTGCTTTTCGAAAACACAGCACGAGCCATGGGCGATGCCGAACGTTTCATCAAAGAACGCCACATCACAAACTGCTACCGCGCCGACCCCGCTTACGGCATAGGCGTAGCCAAAGCCCTCAACCTCCCCTTGCCCGAAGGATTGTAAGCATCAAATATAGTTTCAGATATATTTATTAACTAAGTTATAACACAACAACGGCTACCGGGAATTGGTAGCCGTTGTTATATTTGTGAGATGCGAGTTGGAATGTCAACGGAAAATTCCGCATTCCGCACTCAGCATTTAATCGGTTTCTATTTTTTGAGGAAGCAGGTTTTGAGGACAATGCTGCTGCCGTCGATTTTGCAGTCAACCTCTTCGGGGTTATCGGTGAGGCGAATGCTTTTCACTTTTGTGCCACGTTTGATTACCATTGACGAGCCCTTCACCTTGAGGTCTTTGATAACAGTTACCGCATCGCCATCGAAAAGTTCTGCGCCGTTGCTATCTTTTGCCACATCGGCAGCCTCTTCGGCATCATCGGGGTTAAACTCGTGAGCACAATCGGGGCAAACATAAAGCGACCCATCAAAGTAAACATACTCACCGCCACACTTAGGGCATTTTGTGATTTCTTCGGCCATTTGATAGTCGTTTTATAGATTAGAATTCAGCATTGTTTGGAGTACGTGGGAATGGAATCACGTCGCGAATGTTGGTCATACCTGTAACGAACAACAATAGGCGTTCGAAACCAAGACCGAAACCAGCGTGAGGCACTGTACCGAAACGACGAGTGTCGAGATACCACCACATATCTTTCATTGGGATATTCATTTCCTCGATGCGAGTCATGAGCTTGTCATAGTCTTCTTCACGCACGCTACCGCCAATGATTTCACCGATTTGTGGGAACAACACGTCGGTACCTTGAACTGTCTTGCCATCTTCGTTCATCTTCATGTAGAAAGCCTTGATATCCTTTGGATAGTCGGTCATAATAACAGGTTTTTTGAAGTGTTCTTCCACGAGATAACGTTCGTGTTCGCTGGCAAGGTCGCAACCCCAATATACAGGGAATTCAAATTTCTTGCCACCGGCAACTGCTTCTTCAAGAATTTTGATACCTTCTGTGTAAGGCAAGCGAACAAATTCAGTTGAAACGACCTCTTTCAATCGTTCAATCAAGCCCTTATCAATCATATTGTTAAGAAACTCAAGGTCATCTTTACAATTTTCGAGAGCCCAGTTGATACAATATTTGATAAATTCTTCTTCGAGATCCATAAGATCGCCAAGGTCAGCAAAAGCAACTTCAGGCTCAATCATCCAAAACTCTGCCAAGT
>JAFPCM010000060.1 GCA_017390185.1 Muribaculaceae bacterium | reverse complement strand
TCCCCCTATCCACTTCGTGGCAGAGGGACACTTGACAACACAACGCCCCCGGAAACACTAGGTTTGTGCACCAGCAAGTCCTCCACTGCTTTTTGCGGAGAAATTTCGGAGCAAAAAATAGGGGAGGTGGGGCAAAGCCCCGGAGGGGTTAAGGAAAAACTATGTGCCAACAAGTATATACTAGCCTATATTTATTTGCCCTTGGGTGCTTAATGCTTGTGCCAATAAAGTTATAGCCTTGCCCCAAAAAGTCTGTCCCCTGCCAGAGTTGAGATTGTAATAATATACCGACAAAAAAGCGATGTGCTGGAAGGCACACCGCTTTTTTAGAGGGTATAATCGAGTGATTAAAGAATGACTTTCTTGGCTTTGACAGCGTCGTCAGAGATTACTTTCACAATGTATGTGCCAGCTTCGGGAGCGGCAATGCTATTGGTGTTGGCAGCAGCGGCAACTTTTTGACCTGCAAGGTTGTAAACCTCGATAGCTTTAACTGCAGCTGGAGTAGAGATAACACCATCGGCTACAATGATGTCGGCTTCGTTGCCGTCGGCAATGATTTGGTTGATGCTTGCGGGAGCATTTACATAAATACCTTCAATGCCGGGCATTTCGATGCGGTAGTTGGTTGCAGTTGAGCCTTTGAGCATAATCATCATGTTGTTGATGGTTACGGGGTAGATACCTACGTCGTTTGCTGCGCCGAGTTCGCTCATGGGGATGTTGAGCACATTTTCTACGCCTGAAACGATTTCTTCAAATTTGAATGATTGGGGAGTTGCATTGTTGGCACGGAGGCTGATAGTGAGAGATGTTATGGTAGCATCGCCCACGGGTTTGATGCGAATGCGCAAAGAGTCGGGCAAACTCCACATTTTGAGGCTGTCTTGAGTGATTTTGATTTGAGGACCGCGAGTCGATTTGATTACATAATCAAATGCCAAGCCGTTGCTGAGAGCGCTGGTTGTGCAAGATGTGATGCTTGATGTTTTAGTTTCCCAAGAAGCATATTCGCTTTGGGGAAGAACGGGGATAACGCGATCTTTGGGACATTGTACGGTTACATTCACCGAGCCGGTAAAGTCGCCGACAGTACCTGTGAGTGTCGCTTTGCCGTCTTTCAAACCTTGTGCAATACCTGTTGCCGGGTTGATGGTAACAACGCTTTCATCAGATGTTGTCCAAGTCATGGCTTCGGGGCTGAGTGGCATATATTCGCCATTAACGAGCGCATGAATGTCAACGGGCCATTGACGGTAGTTGTCGAGAACAACTTCGGGATATTTGATTTCGGGAAGTGTGGCTTCGATAGTTACGGGGATTGTTGCTGTGATGCCGTTGTAAGTTGCTGTGAGGGCGTGAGTTCCTACTCCATTGCCAAACAATGTGGTGCCGTCGTTGATGATTTCGCCGAGGGCGTCGGGGCAAGAAAGAGTGAATCCTTTGAGGTCGGTGTCAACAAGCACGCCATATTGGTTGTAACCATACATTTTGGGAGTATAGATACCATATTTGGGGGCGCGCATAGCCCAGTCAACAAATCGGATTTCGGTGATTGTTTTGTCTTCGGGGGCATCAACAGTTGCGAAGATTGCGTTACCGACAGCGCGTTGGCTACCGTCGCTGCAATAGTTGCGAACACCGAGTGCTGATGTGTAGAGAGTTGAAGAGCCGCCACCGTCGAGGTTGCAAGCTTCCCATGCTCCGGCATATCTCATAACATCACCGAGCATTGAGGTGCGAACACCGGCAGAGTGAGTGTAGCGACCTTCGATAACCATCATGATGATGCTGTCGCCCGATTGGCTAATGCCGATACCTGTGCGGGGGTGAAGTGATGAAGCGTCACCGCGTTCGCTTTCGGTGTCGAGAGTTACGCCGTTGCCAACTGTTTTGGGGTTACCCGAAACGATTTGGGTGGGAACAATGCGCAAGTCGGTGCCGTCACCAGCAATGGGGCTATGTAATACAATGTTGTCAAATTCAACGATGTCGCCAACTTTAAGGTTTTTAACAAAGTCAAGTGCGCCTGTGTTGCAACCTGATGTTGATGTTCCGCGGCCAAAGATGACAAATCCGTCAGAGGGGATTTGGGTGTCACCTGAGCTGTTGGGTGCCGATGTTACTTCCAAGCGGAATTTTGTACCGGCATAGAAATTTTCGCCTGCAACAAGTTTGGCAGTTACTTCGGCACAGTTGTCGGTATAATCTACCTGATTGGTGCTGCCCCAGTATTTTGGAGTATAGAGGGTGATACCATTGCTGGGAGAGCCGACATTTACCCCCTTGAACAAAGTGACTTTGTCGCCCAAAGTGGCTGTGCCTGTGTAGTAGTTAAGGCGTCCAATTCGTGCTACGCCTTCGGTATCGATTGTGAACTGATAGTTGCTATTTGATGTTTTGTAGATTTCGCGGTCAACAGTACAAGATGTTGTGGGGCTGCCAATTTTGCTTGTGCCGTTGGTGGCATTGCCGCTTGTTGTGTAAAAGTCACCGTTTGAGCCTGCGAAATAGAGGGTTCCGTTGCCGCTTTTGCGTTTGGCCATGTTTGACACGGTTTCGCTGCCGGCAACTTTGTCGGTAGCGCAGACTGCACGAATAGATACTCGGGGTGTTGTTTGGTCGATAGTGAGATAGTGAACTTGTAGTTTTGACGTTGCATTATCTTGTTTAATCAACTCAAGATGGGTGTGAGTAGTACCAGGACCAACCTTCACATGGGTGATGGTGTCGAGATTGTAGACAACGCCTTGAATGTCGATAGTGTTTTGGGCGTTAGTGGTCATAGCACCTGTGATGGTTGCTATTGCCAAAGACAGAAGTAAACGTTTTCTCATGATATATTTGTTTAATTGTTTGTATTCCGGACAATTTATGCAAATTTAGTTGGTTTGCGTGGCAAATGCAAGAAAATGGCCGAAATTATATATAATAATGTGGTGATGGGATAATGGTGTGTGTGCGTCGAGTGAAAAAAATAAGGAAGTATATACTTGTTGGCATAATAAATGGTATAACAAACAGATTATTATATCCTCACCCCATCCGAATTGCATTCGCAATTCTCGTCCCCCTATCCGCTGCGTGGCAGTGGGACACTTGCTACTGGGTAGCTCAGTGGGGTTGGGTGAAAAAATGATTTGATGTTCATCTTTCGGTCTTGTTTAAGCTGACCCCTCAGTCACTGCGTGACAGGTTACGGCGAGTCTCGCACTGCTCGCTCGCACGTGAGCACTTCGTGGTTCCCTATCAGAGCAGGGGAGCACTTGCTGCTGTTGCGTGACAGGTTGCGGCGAGACTTGCGCTGCTCGCACGCACGTGAGCACTTCGTGGTTTCCTGTCAGAGCAGGGGGGCACTTGCTGCTGCGTGGCTGCTGCTGCAACAAAAAAAGCCTCGGCGGCTGCCGAGGCTTTTTGAGATATTAAAGGGAATGATTATTTAACCAATTCTTTAACTACGTTGTTGCCACGTTTAACGATGTAGAGACCGTTTTCGGGGTTAGCAACTTTAACACCTTGGAGGTTGTAGTAAGTAGCTTCGCCTTCGAATGTGTCAGCTTCGATACCTTCAACACCTACT
>JAFPCM010000059.1 GCA_017390185.1 Muribaculaceae bacterium | reverse complement strand
TGTGCATGATGCTGTATAAGGCCGTAACCGATTGCTGCCCCGCCGGCACACGATTGCGCATTGAGCACTCTATTGCCCGCGGACTGTATTGCCGACTCGTTGGCGACATCACTCCTTCAATGGAACTGGCCGACACTTTGCGTGCCGAAATGGATCGACTCGTAAAGCTCGATATACCTTTTGAACGTAAAGAAAAACTCACTACCGATGTTATTGAGATTTTCCGCAACCAAGGTCTTGACGACAAAGTGAAATTGCTCGAATCGACCAACGAACTTTACACCACCTACTACTCTCTCGACGGCTTGTGCGACAGTTATTATGGCAACCTTGCACCCTCGACAGGACATTTGGCTACATTTGATCTCATTCCTTACAAAGAAGGATTCTTGCTCTTGGGCCCCGACACCAATAGCGACAACCGCCCCGTTCGCCCCATTACACAAGAAAAAATGTATAAGGCCTTTACCGAGTATCTCAACTTCAACCACATTATCGGCGTGAGAAATGTAGGCGAGCTCAACAATGCCGTGACTAAGGGACACGCCGCCATGCTCATCAATGTAGCCGAAGCCCTTCACGACAAGAAAATAGGCCGCATTTCTGACGACATTCTGTCGCGTTTCAACGACGGCGGTGCTCGCATCGTGCTTATTGCCGGACCGTCATCATCGGGCAAAACCACCTTTACAAAACGCTTGTCTATACAGTTGATGACCAACCTGCTCATTCCGCAGTCAATATCACTCGACGACTGCTTTGTTAACCGTGTTGACACCCCCCTTGACGAGAACGGTGAGTATGACTTTGAATCGCTCTATGCACTCGACCTTGAAAAATTCAACAACGACCTGACAGCCCTCATCAACGGAGAAGAAATAGAACTACCCTACTATAATTTTGAGACCGGACAGCGCGAATATCGTGGCAACCGCATCAAACTCGGCCCCAACACAGTGCTGCTCATCGAGGGCATTCACGGCCTCAACCCCGAATTGACAGCCGCTATCGATGCCAAGATGAAATATTCAATTTATGTGTCGGCTCTCACAACCCTCTCAATTGACGATCACAACTGGGTGCCAACAACCGACAACCGTCTGTTGCGCCGCATCGTTCGCGACCACAAATATCGCGGTGTGTCGGCAGTCGACACCATCAAGCGATGGCCAAGCGTTCGCCGCGGCGAAGAAAAATGGATATTCCCCTACCAGGAAAATGCCGATGCCATGTTCAACTCATCACTGCTGTTTGAACTCGGCGTTATCAAAGAATATGGCGAAGAAATTCTCAAAACCGTGCCACGCAACACACCCGAATATGGCGAAGCCTATCGTCTGCGAGCCTTCTTGAGTTATTTTACACCCATTGGCGACCAACTTACACCTTCAACAAGCCTTCTTCGCGAATTTCTCGGAGGAAGTTCTTTCAAATATTAACACATCTAATTAGTAACCAAAATGAATCAAAATCAAAAAGAAACCGTTTTTAACGGCACTAAAGCAAACGGATTTGTTGCATTGACTGTGCAACTGCTTCTCATTGCTCTTTCTATTTTCATTATAGTAAAAGGCGGCATGAATGACAATGGTTTATTCATTGTTTGCGGTATCATTCTTCTCTTTGTCACAATCATTTCAACGATAGGATTGTTCACTCTCGAGCCAAACGAAGCTGCCGTAATGATATTTTTCGGAAAATACAAAGGTACATTTACCCAACACGGCTTTTATTGGGTAAACCCATTCTTGTCACGCAAACGCTTGACCTTACGCGCACGAAATCTCGATGCCGAGCCCATCAAAGTGAACGACAAAGAAGGGAACCCCATTCTCATCGGTATGGTTATTGTGTGGAAATTGAACGACACCTACAAAGCCATGTTTGAAATTGACGCACAAAGCATTGCCAACGGTGGCACAACAGGAGCCACCGCCTCAACCCGCATGAACGCTTTTGAAAAATATGTGCGCATTCAAGGCGATGCCGCTTTGCGTGAAGTTGCCGGTTGTTATGCCTATGACGACAACAAAGAAACAACCGACGATGATAACGAACTGACACTTCGCTCGGGTGGTGCCGAGATTAACGAATTGCTCGTCGACAAACTCAACGAACGATTGGCATTTGCCGGCATCGAAGTGCAAGAAGCACGCATCAACTACCTCACTTATGCACCCGAAATTGCGGCAGTGATGTTGCGCCGTCAGCAAGCAACGGCAGTTATTGCAGCCCGCGAAAAGATTGTCGAAGGTGCGGTGTCTATGGTAAAACTTGCGCTTGACAAGCTCAACCAAGAAGGCATCACACTCAACGAAGAAAAAC
>JAFPCM010000058.1 GCA_017390185.1 Muribaculaceae bacterium | reverse complement strand
GATCGTGAATTGACTTGAGCTTTTTGCTCTTGTACTACTTCGTCTATTGCAATTATTTCAATGTCCGTTTTGCTTCGCCCTTTTTTGCGGGCCGAAAACTTTGCAAAGGTACGACAAGTTTCTGAACTGGCAAAATATTTTGCCGATTTTTTCACTTTTTTTAATTCTCGGCCTGTCGTCCGTCTGACCTCTGTCAGCGCTCGTTCTCAAAAGCGAGTGCAAAGGTAGACAATTTTATGTTATAAAACATATTTTTGAGGGATTTTCTTTACCGCTTTAACATCAATTAAGAATTGGAGGCGGACGGCAAGTACATCGGCATGTTTCGCGTGACGGCGCAAACGCCTGACCGAGCGGAAGTTGGGCAAAAACAGACGGCATGGAGCCGACACGCAGCGATACTGCTGAAGCCGATGCCGCGGCAAACGGCCGCAGACGCGTGAACATGCCACTCCCCGCAAAAAAATAAGGCAGCCTACAGAGACTGCCTTATATAATAATGTGTATCGATATTACTTCACAAAAATGAGATACTCGCCTGCTTTGAGCGATTCGGGCATCTTAGCCTGACGGCCTGTGAAAAAGTTTTTGAGATTGTTGATTTTGGGTTCTTCTCCAACGAAAGTGATATACTCTTCAATGGGGCCAAGGTTCACAATTACCACTACGGTTGACTCGTCTTTTGTGCGGCTGAAAGCATAAATATTGCTGCATTGTGTGCTATAACGCTTCATTTCGCCACCTGCTTCACCGGCCATCAAGGCTTTTTGTTCATGCTTGAGTTTGCCGAGTTGTTTGTAAAATTCGAAATATTCGTTGCGAGGTTCCCATGTGGGGCATTCGTCTTTTTTGAAGAATTCAAAGGGGCGATTCATACCAGTTTCCTGACCGGTGTAAATCAACGGCATGCCGGGGAGCGTATACGACAACACTGCAAATGCCTGTGAAAGGTTGCCAAGGCGCTCAAACTCTGTTCCTTCCCATGAATTGAGGTCATGGTTGGTAATCATGTTCATCAAATAGCTATCGCGAGGATATTCGCGAGCCTGATCGGCAAGCAACGAGTCGATTGCTATTGCGTGCTTGATGGGGAATGTGCGCATGGGCTCACCTTCTTTTTGGAAAGTATATTGTCCCGAAGTTGCGGCGATTTCGCTGAAAAGGTCTTTCATGGGCCAGTTATATCCCATGTTGAACGCATGTTTCTGCAATTCGGGCTTGCTTGCTTCGGCGAGCATGAAAATATCGGCCTTGGCGGCATCGAGTTGGGGACGAGCTTCATCCCAGAAATCGGTGGGCACTTCGCCAGCCACGTCACAACGGAAACCGTCAACATTGATGTCGGTCAACCAAAATTTGAGTGCGTCAATCATTGCAGCGCGCATCTCACGGTTGTCGTAGTTGAGTTCATACACATCGGTCCAATCAAACGGTCCATACATTTTGCCTTCTTCATTAACCGAGAACCATTCGGGGTGTTCTGTCACCCAAGCGTTATCACAACCTGTGTGATTGGGCACCCAGTCAAGAATCACTTTCATTCCCAATGCGTGAGCCGAGTCAACCATTTCTTTGAATTGGTCGATTGTACCAAATTCGGGATTGAATGCTTTATAGTCTTTCACTGCATAGTAGCTGCCAAGCTCACCTTTGCGATTGAGTTCTGAAATGGGGTGAATGGGCATAAACCACAAGATGTCGACGCCAAGTTCTTTGAGTCGTGGAAGATGTGTTGCAAATTCGGTAACCGATGCCGAGGGGGTGTACTGGCGGAGGTTTACTTCATAAATAATTGCATTGCGGCTCCATTCGGGCTGCGTGAGAGTAGTGTAGGTCGAGTCGCGCTCGGGAGCGGCCGATGATGCCGAGCCATTGCAACCTGTGGCAAATACCGATGCCACGCTTGCCAATATGGCCAAAATACTGAATTTTTTCATTTTGAATTTCGAGGTATTAAGTATGATATATTATTTATTATAATGTGCAAATATAATGAAAAACCGACAAAAACATAACCACTTACACCCACACTAAACTATCTTTAACACTGAAAAAGCTTGCTTTCTTTGAATTTTTTTGCTAAATTTGATATATTAATCTAAGAAACGAATCAACCTGTGCCACAATTTGGCTTATGTTCAAGCTAATTTTGTGCCAGAAAATCACACAACGTAGTAATATGGAAAAACAAAACACTGCAACAGGCAAAGCCACTAAGGGCAAAAAAATGAACCTTCTTAACGCTATCGAAAAGATCGTCACAAACTGTTCGGAAAAGGGCGTTACCGACGAAGTCTACACAAAATCAAAAAAGGAAATCAGCTATGTGGCCAAAACCATGTCGTTGACTCCTATTCAGGCCATCATCTTCTCTCTTTTCATCAACCGCAGCGACGATCAATACATCTACCTCAACGAGATCTCTCGCGACATTCAATGTTCAACCGTGTCAATGCTCAAATACTCTAATGACATCGACACACTCGTTGAGCGCAATCTCATCAAACGTCGCATCGGCGGAGACCGCAAAAGCTATCGTGTACCCATTCCCGTTCTCGAGGCCTTGCAACGCAATGAATGCTACCAACCCAAAACCTTGACCGATATCAACGCCGACGAGCTGATGATTGTGGGCCTTCCCTCTATTTTCAACGAGCGCAACAACAATGAAATGACCTACGATGCCGCCATCACAGCCGTCACCGAGCTGTTGGAAAACAATACACAAATCGAAATGTGTCGCAAACTTCTCAAAGAGTTCAAAGGTGCGTCACACGACTTGATCTTGTTCCTCTATTTCTGCAACCTTTGGGCCAACGACAATGACGACAACATCCTTTATAGCGACATCGAAAACCTCTATGACAACAGACTCCTTTTTGCTCGCATCAAACGTCAGCTCTACAACGAAGAACACCAACTTCAAAAAATGAGACTCATCGACTTTAACAACAATGACGGATTGGTCGACCGCGAGTCTATGCGCGTATCAGAGCACGCCAAAGACTTCTTCTTTCGCGAGCTCAGTTGCTACTACAAGAGCAGCGGCGCTAACAAAAAGATGCTCACAAGCCACACCACCATCTCGCCCAAAGACCTTTTTTACAACACTCGCGAGAAACAGGGTATCGACGAACTCACATCGTTGCTCGGCGCACAACGCTTTGACGAGATATGCTCGCGTCTTGCAGACAACGGCATGCGCAAAGGCTTTGCGTGCCTCTTCTACGGCTCACCCGGTACAGGCAAGACCGAAACCGTGTTGCAACTTGCACGCCTCACTGGCCGCGACATCTTCCAAGTGAACATCTCTCAGATTAAGAGTTGCTGGGTGGGCGAAAGCGAAAAGAACATCAAGAAAATCTTTGACAACTACCGCTCATTGGCAGCCTCTTGTGACCTCGCACCCATCTTGCTGTTCAACGAGGCCGATGCCATCATCTCAAAGCGCACCGAAGATGCTCAACGCGCTGTTGACAAAATGGAAAACTCGATACAGAACATCATTCTTCAGGAAATGGAAAACCTCGAAGGCATCATGATTGCAACCACCAACCTCACTTGCAACCTCGACAAAGCATTTGAGCGCCGCTTCCTCTACAAAATCAAGTTTGACAAACCTTGCACCGAAGCCAAGGCAAACATTTGGCAGTCAATGATTCCCGAAATCTCGGTCGACGATGCCAAAGTCCTCGCCTCAAAATATGACTTCAGTGGCGGACAAATCGAGAACATCGCTCGCAAACGCACCGTTGATTGCATTCTCAACGGCAAAACAGCCACTGACCTCGAAACATTGTGTCACTATTGCGACAGCGAACTCATCGAAGACACCCGCCGCGGCAACCGCATCGGGTTCTAATCACCCTCACATCAACAACCAAAGAGCCGGCCCACAGGTCGGCTCTTTGATTTTATCACACATCAAGTATGTATTTTTTTTGCACAAGAAATGGACTTATGCTTGTTTTTGGCATAAGTTGTTATTATCTTTGCAGTAGCATTGAAGCGCGAGACAATGCGTGGCTAAATGCCTTTTTATTTGCACATTTTTATTAACCACTATATATACTATTATGGCTAAAGACCTTTTTAATCGATACATCTGGCTTGTTGACACCATTTATCGCACCAAGAAAATCACTTTTGAAGAAATCAACGAGCGATGGAAACGCACCGACATGAGCGGTGGCGAAGACTTGCCTTTGCGCACTTTTCACAATCACCGCAAAGCCATCGAAGAGATGTTTGACATCAACATCGAGTGCAACAAGCGCGGCGGCTATTACTACTATATCGAAAATGCCGAGGAAATGGAACGCGGTGGCGTGCGCAGTTGGCTGCTCAACACTTTTGCCGTCAACAACCTCATCAACGAGAGCCACCACCTCAAGCGCCACATTTTATTTGAAGAAAACCCGTCGGGACGCGAATACCTG
>JAFPCM010000007.1 GCA_017390185.1 Muribaculaceae bacterium | reverse complement strand
GTTTCGTGTGTTGAAAACGACCCCGAATATGCTCAATTTGCTGACCCCGATGTAGATTTCACCTACAATGTTGAAGGTGATCAATATGTGACCGACTACTATGTCGTGTCAACAATCGAGTTCAACAATGTGTCATCAAAGACCGGTACTTGCACTTGGAACTTTGGTGACGGTACTGAAGTTCAATCAAACGAAAAAGTTGTTTCACACAAGTATGCTGCTGCAGGTAACTATGAAGTTACTTTGACTATCGCAGGTGTGGGTTCACGCACTTATCCTTTGATGATTTCTGACATCGTTCCCAAGTTGACTATTGACTCTGTATCAAACAACGACGAACTCATCGAGTTGAACAAAACAGCTATCTCATTCAAACTTGAGTTGCCCAACCCTGAAAACCTCAAGGTTAAATATGAATGGTATTTCCCCGAAGGTACTTCTTATGAGGACGGTTCTGCAGTGCCCGACAACATGTTTGTTGGTTATGCTGATGAAACTGGTAAAGTAGATTATCCTGCTCAAATGGTTAAGTTTAAAAACATCGGTTCACAACAAGTATTGATCAGAACTTACTTTGATATTAAAGGCGAAAACCGTCGTCTTGCCGACACTTACCTCAATGTACAAGTAGCATCATCAGTAGAAGCTCCCACTTTGTACTTTGCATGTAAGAAAGGTAATATCAAAGCAATGAAACTTATAGATGCTTCACTTCTTCCCGAAGGAACTCAAATTCTTCCCTACGACATGGGTGCATCAGCAGGTGAAATGCCTTCTAACATCCTTTATGGTGAATATGATGCTACTGACGAAGATGGTAACACTATTAAACAACAATGTATCTACATCCTCGACCGTGGTAAACAATATATCTATGTAAACGATACAGGTTCGGTTCTCGGTGATGGTAAAATCTTTGCTATGAACGTTGACGGTACAAACGTTAACACAGTAGTGTCAAACGTTGGTAAAGCAGCCTTCATGGACCCCTACTTCGGTTTCATCCAAGGTCGTGAACTCTACTATTCTGACCGTCACTATGGCGTAAGTAAGATTGATATAAGTTCTCGTGGTCAATCAGAAACACAAAATACCGGTGATGCTCAATATCGTGGCTCATATGTATGGCAAAACAACTTCCTTCCATATTACGGTCGTGGTATGGCTTGGGGTGCTTTCCCACGTGGTCTCCAAAAAGATAGTAACGGTGTTTGGTGGTATGGCGTAGATAACGCAGGTAAAGGTATTTTCCGTTTCACTGACGCTGATATCAAGAAATCACAAGCCGAAGCTGAAACTTCACCACTTCCCGATTTCCCCATTTTGGCTTCTACAACAAGCTTGAATGCATTTGCTTATGACGAAGTAAACAAAGCACTCTACGCTTGGGGTAACGACGGAACAACATCAGGTTTCTTCCATTATGATTTGGCCAACGACGCTAAATTGGTTAAGAGCGAAGCTATGGCTGCAAATCCCGAAAACTCTTCTTTGGTAGAAAAGATTTGCACAAGCCAATTTGCTGTAGATAGCGAAGGTAAACGCGTATTCTTTGCTTTCCGTCCCGAAAGTGGTGTTGAAACAAAATACAAAGCAGGTATCTACTATTATGATTTGACAGATAACACTATTAAAACTTATGGTGTGTCAACAGACGAAGCATTTGGTATCTGTATCAACCCCAATCCTACAAAACTTTTCTAAGTCACTTAGACTCTGAAATAAATAACAAAGGTAACTGCCGCTGTATAGAGGCGGTTACCTTTGATTTTATAAAAACATGAATTTTATGAATAAGTTTATTAAGAAATTGGCGGCTGTCGGTGCTGCTGCAGTTGTTGCCCTATCGGCATTAACAGCTCAGGCCGAGATATCGCGTGAGCATCGTGCAATTTGGGCTTCGGCCTATCTGAATGGAAACTGGCCATCAGCGGCAATAACTTCTTCAAATGCCGAATCGTTGAAATCAATCTTGCGTAATCGCCTTTCGGCTATTGCAAGTCAAAATATCAATGTGATTTACTATCATGTTCGCTCACATTGTGATGCAATGTACAATTCGGCCTATGAACCGTGGTCGGCACAAGCATCAGGAACTCGTGGGGTTGCACCTGCTTTTGACCCGTTTGCTTTTTTCATTGAAACTGCCCATGCCAATGGTATTGAAGTATATGCCTGGGTAAATCCCTATCGTTATCACTCTTATGATGGTGGAACATATGGAAGCAACCCTCTCAACTACGAAAACTCTCACCCCGATTGGCTCATCGATGGCGACCCTGCTTCAAACTCGGCTCAACGCGTGCTCAATCCCGGTCTCGAAGCTGTGAAACAACGTGTGGTTGATGTGTGTAAAGACATTATCACAAAATATGATGTTGATGGAGTGGTGTTTGACGACTACTTCTATTCACAAGGTGGCACACCCATGACCGAAGATGCAACACAATACAACGCATATATATCGGCCGGAGGTACACTTTCACAAGCCGATTGGCGTCGTGCCAATGTAAATGAAATGGTGCGTCGTGTAGGTGAAATGATTTATGCAACAAAACCCTATTTGCGTTTTGGTATTTCACCTGCCGGTTATGCTTCACCTCCCACAGTTGAAAGTGAATATGGCTTGGAACCTTGTGGCGGTGGTACAACCGACTGGCAATATGGCACAATCTACTCTGATCCATTGAATTGGCTTAAGAATCAATATATCGACTATATTTCACCACAAATTTATGTTTCGTCGTTGAAATTTGATGTATTGGATCCATGGTGGGCCAACGCTGCCAAGAAATTTGGCCGTCACCACTATGCCAGTCAAGGTCTTGACGCATTGTCATCGCTCAAATCGGCCGAATTTATCCAAGAAATGCTCATTGCTCGCGAAGGTGCTCCCGAAAATGCAGCAGGTGTAGTTTATTTTGAATGGAACCAATTTGTCAACCACGCAGAGGCTCGCGTGAAGTTTGGCGACATCATGAAAGATGCCGTGTTCCAAACCAAAGCACTTATGCCCATCATGCCATGGCGCAACAAGATCGAGTCAAAGATGGTGTCAAATGTGAAACTTAACGGTACATCACTCACATGGAATGCTGTTTCAGGTATGCGTTACACTGTATATGCCGTACCCACATCGGTTAGTGATGCCGAGTTTGGCTGCCAACGCGAATATCTCCAAGCTGTAACTTATACCAATAGCTACACTATCCCCAATGCCATGACATCGGGCTATCGTTGGGCTGTGTGTGTATATGACCGTTATGGCAACGAATATTCACCCTTGTTTGCCGGCGCAACTGCCAAAACAGCATCGGCAGTAACACTTTCGGCTCCTACTAACGGCTCGACTGCACCCGACTTGTTCCGCTTCAAATGGTCAGGCGAGGGCACTCGTTTCTATGTTGATGTTGCCGAAGACGCATCGTTCAGCAAAATGGTAGGCTCAATCGAGACAACATCAAAGAGTGCATCGGTGGCACAAATTCCCGCAGCTACACTCACACCTGGCAAGAAATATTACTGGCGCGTTCGTTCAATGGTTGTAAATGCACCCATGACAACATCGGCAACCAACTCGTTTGTTGCATCACGCGTATCGGTAACAAGTCCTGCAAACAACGGTACAGATGTGTCGCTCACACCCACCATCACTTGGACAGCTGCTGAGCAAGGTTCAAAATATCTCCTTGAAGTAGCTTCATTGAGCGATTTCTCGGTTGTTGTGTATTCAAAAGAAACAACAGCTACATCGGCTGCTGTTCCCACATTGGCGTCTTACAACACATTCTATGCACGCGTGACAGCTACTCTCGATGGTTGCACATCAACAAGCGAGCCTGTTGCGTTCAAGACAATTGAAAAGACCTATACCGATAACCCCACAATCGCACGCCCCGCAACTAACGGTGCTACACTTTATAGTAACCAAACAGTATCGGTTAATCCTTGGAGCGGTTACAAGCAAGTGAAGATCATGATTTCTGAATCATCATCATTCCCTGCTCGCAACTCTAAAACCATCACTCTCACAAACGGCGCATGCGAATCAAAAGAACTCGGCACTTACAGCCTCAAAAACGGTACAACCTACTATGTTCGCGCTCATGGCGAGTATAGTGTATCAAGCACCACAACATTGCAAAAAACAGCCTATTCACCCGTGCTTACATTTGTTTATAACGAAGGTACAGGCATTGAAGGCGTTGAAAACGATGCTGCTGAGGTGTATGTTCACAACGATATTCTCGTAGTGAATGCCGATGCTCAGGTTCAAATCTACACAATCGCAGGTCAAATGGTAGAAAATGTTGCAGTCGAAGGCATGTATGACCTCTCACATCTCGCTCATGGCGTGTATGTAATCAAGGTTGTGACTGACGAAGCAACTACTCTCAAATATGTAAGATAATCGCACACGCGACATTCCATAAAACGCAAAGCCGGGCTTTATGCTCGGCTTTGTTTTTTGCGTTATATACATGATGGCACAAAACCTTCCTTTGCCATAAAATCACCCGTTAGGGTGTGATTACCTTAATACATATCATATCTCGCCACAACCAACTTGCTAACGCGATTATTTTTATCGGAGAGTAATATAAAAAAGCCACCGCACAGAGTGTGGTGGCTTGTGTTGTGAGAGCGGGTTGAATTATCGTGTGATGCTGATTGTGGCGGGTGTGGCTACAGTCCAGGTAAATGTGAATTGAGCCGAGCGAGTTGCCGCGTCATATTTCACCACTTTTTTGCCAAGTTGTTTGCCGTCAACACTAACGCTTGCAGGAGCTTTGTCGAGGTCGTAAACGACCATTGTGAGTTGTTTTTTGGCAGGAGCACCGGGATATGTGCCGTCGTTGCTGAGAGTAACGGTTTCAACGCCTTGTTGTGATGTAGTGTTGATGGTTACGAACGCATATTCGCCTTTTTCGATGGCGCGTGCCGATGTGCGGTCGTCTTCATAGATATATGAAGTGTTATCGGCGCCGGGGAAGTATTTGAGCGTGTAGCGGTCGGTGCGATAGTCGCCGGTGTTGTTCATCTTGTAGTCGGCCAAGGGGATAACCGCACCTGCCTTGACAAACATGGGGAGAACGCTGAGAGGTGCGTCATAGTTGATAGTTCCGGCGTTGTATTTCACTGTTGGGTTGTTGTAGTCATACCACACATTGCCCTCAGGTATAACGACCTGGCGTGATGTTGCGCCTTGGTTGATGACGGGAGCAACCATCACATTTTCGCCCCAAAGATATTGGTCTTCGATGTTGGTATATTTGGGGTTGTTGCTGTTAAAGTCAAGGGGACGCACCATGGGATATCCCTTGAATGTGATGTCCGCTGCGAGGGTGTAGTTGTAGGGCAACCATTGGTAGCGGGTTTTCACAAGGTTGAGAATTATGTCTTGGTGGTCGGTGTAGCGATAGGGCTCGGCCACTTGTTGGGCGTGGGTGCGCAACACTGGTGAGAATGTGCCTAATTGCAACCAACGCACATAGAGTTCGGGGTCAACAACCTTGTCTTCGGTGATGGCAAATCCGCCTACGTCGTGTGACATGTAGCCCAAGCCGCTGAGGCCCGAGTTGAGCATAATGGTTACTTGAGGTTGCAAGCCGCCCCAAGAGCGAGAAACGTCGGTTGACCATGGGAATACGCTATATCGTTGCAATCCGGCTGTACCGCCGCGCATGAGGGTCATGAGGCGTGTTTCGGGATAATCTTCTTTGTATAGGTCATAGATGATGCGGCTCCAGTCGTTGCCATAGAGGTTGTGATATTGACGGGCAGTGAGGCCGTTGTGGTGGTAGATGGTTTCGGGGTGTACTTCGGGTTCGCCCAAGTCGCCCCACCAGCCGCCAACGCCCTCGTCGGTGAGGAGTTTGTAGCGGTCGCGCAACCATTGGCGAGTG
>JAFPCM010000006.1 GCA_017390185.1 Muribaculaceae bacterium | reverse complement strand
CGGCGGCAAGCGCATCTACACTCTTCCTCGCTGGTGCGTAAACATTGCGGCCAAAATAGGCGACATTATGGGCAACAAAGCACCTTTGTCGTCAAAGAAACTGCAACAAATCACCAACACGCTCACCTTTAATTCCGACGCCATTTCCAAGGTCATAGATTGGACTCCTGTTAATGTTTCGGAATATCTGCGCAACCACCAATACACCGACAGCGACATTTAACTAATTTCCCTTACACATACAAAAATGCCCATAGCCTGGGGAAAGACTATGGGCTAAAATTATGACCGTTTCACAACGGAACATAATTTTGAGGGGAATTATATCTTCAGCCGTGCGCCATGCGGCTCACGTCAAGTTTCTAATTAATCTGCTCTATGACGACACCTACCGAGCGGTTTTTTATCACAGGATTGCCGCGATAATACACTTTGCCCGATGCGCCATAAACCATTAAAGATGTTTTTGCCGAACAGCCGACCGAGCCTGTGCCCACCTGAACACATTTCACATCTTCGGCCACCAAATCATCGGCCTGAATCGTTCCGGCACCGGTGTTATTATATTTTGCCGTGCGACATTTACCATAAATTGTCAACGATCCGTTACCTGTATTGATCGATGCATCAACATCATTGGCATTAACATTGCGCACCAACAAACGGCCATTACCCACCAATCGTGCGACAAATTTAGGACCAGAATTTAGCGACAACACGCGCAATGTGGCATCTCCGACATTCTCGGCCTTGCTCAAAAACTGCGAATACACTACCACTGTCGGCAGGTTTTTGCCTTTAAACTCATCAGACACACTAATTGTCAAACGGTTTTTAGTTGTGCTAAACTCCATTGCCGTAGCAACATCTGACTGTGCATAAAACACAACCATTCCGGCCGAATCGGGGTTACATTTATAGTCGACATTGACTCCGTCTACCACTTTCAATTCACTGAAATCGCTCACATTGAGCTCATATCGCGACAATTTCTGCCCCGACATGGTCACAACAGTAGCGACAATCAGCATTAACGAAGTCAACAAATGTTTCATCTATCTTTACCCCTACTTTTTTACGATATTAGTTGTTGCGGGTGTTTTTTTCAAAATCACCTCACCTTTGCCTCTCACTTTTGTTTCGATATTGTCAATTTTCACGCGTTTGATTGCGATATTGCCTTTGCCATTCACTTCCAAAAGGGCATTTTCTGATTTAACAACGCCAAATCGCATGTCACTCGAGCCATTGTTTACCAATTCCACACTGTCGGCATCGGCCACAAGACGCAATGAGAACACTCGTGCATTGCCATTATTCACAATGCTTTTGATAGGCTGGTCATAAAACACAACAATGCGAGTCATAACACCATTATTTTCAGAATGGCCACCGATATGAAGGCAACTGCCATCGTTATAACAGCGTATTTTCTTACCAGCTTCTTTGTTATAGTGATAGACAATATATCCTGCTTTCTCGGGATTGTAGCGGCACTCAACTGTAACATCACCCGACACCACCAATTGGTCAAATTCTTGGGCTGCGTGAAGCACCATTCGATAAATTGTTGTTGTTTCTTGTGCTTGCGATGCCATTATTCCAGCCACAAACATCATCATAAACAATGCAAACTTCTTCATATTATTGTGTTTTAATGGTTATCTTGAAATTACATTATCCTTATTGCCCGACGCAACCACATTGGCTACGTTGCGGCTATAAAATATCTGTCCCGAGCCATAAGCACCGGCTGTGAGCGAACTGCAACTGAGCGATGAAGCATCAATAGAGCCCGAGCCCTTGAGTGCAAACGAGCTTTTGTCAGCCTGTCCGTTTACCACCAAACAACCGCGACCATTAACTGTCGCACTCACATTCTTGGCCTCAATGTGGCTAAACTCCATCACACCCGAGCCGCTCACCGAGCACGCCACATTGTTGGCGCGAGTAGTTCCGGCCATTGACACCGAGCCCGAGCCCGCTACCGAGCATGTCACTTGTTGTGCCGACACTCCGTCGATGCGCAATCGGCCCGCACCTGTCATTATCACTGCTACCGACTTGCCATAATCGGCTTTGCGAACTCTCATTTCGCCCGCTCCGGCATATGATACTGCCGACAATGCACCGCTATAATAAACCACGATAGTCGACAGTTCTCGTCGCAATACGGTTGACGACACACCGTCAACAATCACATTTAAGCGTCGGCCCACATTATTGCAATTCACGGCCGAGAAAACTCCTGGAGTCGAGCTAAACACTATCAGCCCAGCCGAATCGGCCGACTCGCGACACTCCACATTTATATTGCCTTTTACATATATCTCGCTAAAAGGTCGTGACTGCAACATGTGTGACGACATTTGAGCCGAAACCTCAGTCCCGATACCAATCAACATTGCAATTAATATATATATGTGTTTCAGTCTCATTCCTTACTGTGCTGATTGTTCTACCGATGGCAGTATTTTGGTTTCTGTCAATGTCAATATCTCGTCAAGTTCGGCATAAGTCGAAGCACGCAACATCGCTATGCGGGTATCACGGAAATGCGGAATACCTTTGAACAATGGCGATGCGGCTAAATGACGGCGAATGTGCAATATCCCGCGATACTCATCGATGCGGTCAATGCTTTCGGTGATTTGGCGGCGAAGGATGGCAAACTTTTGCGTAAGCGACAATTCCTGTCCGCGCTCTCCGTTAACAAGCATTTGTTTCATATCGTGGAACACCCAAGGCGCTCCAATAGACGCACGTCCCACCATAACTCCATCAACGCCATAACGGTCAAATGCCTCACACAATCGCTCTGGAGTGGTTATATCTCCGTTACCGATTAGAGGTATTGTGAATCGGGGATTCTCTTTTACACGCGCAATCATTTCCCAATCGGCCTCGCCTGTGTACATCTGCGAACGTGTGCGTCCGTGCACTGTCAAAGCTTTGATTCCACAGTCTTGCAATTGCTCGGCAAGTGTGACAATCACCTTGCTATTATGATCCCATCCGAGACGGGTTTTCACCGTAACCGGTATTTTGACGGCATCGACAACAGCGCGTGTAATCTCAAGCATCTTGGGTATATCGCGCAACATGCCGGCTCCTGCCCCTTTGCCTGCCACTTTCTTTACCGGACAGCCAAAGTTGATATCAAGAATATCGGGCTGGGCTGCCTCTACCATACGCGCAGCTTCGACCATCGGCTCTACCTCACGGCCATATATCTGTATGGCTGTCGGACGTTCGGCCGGGTCAATATGCAATTTGCGCGTAGTCGATGCTATGTTGCGAATTAACGCATCGGCCGACACAAATTCTGTATATGTCATATCAGCCCCCAATTCTTTGCATATCAAGCGAAAAGAATGGTCGGTCACATCCTCCATGGGTGCGAGCATCACGGGCCGATTTCCTAAATCAATGTCTCCTATCTTCATATTGTTTGAAAATATCATTGCGAAGATAACAATTAAATTGCGAATATCAGCATCTTCGACTCATTTTTATCACACAACCGACGCAATTAGGGCCTGATGTAAATAAAAAAGGCCGCGACATTGTCGCGACCTTTCTATCGTTTTTATTGCGTTTGCAATTATTTTACGAGAACTTTTGTAGCTTTACCGTTTGCTACGCGAATGAACACGCCGTTTGAGGGGTTAGCCACTTTAACACCTTGGAGGTTGTAGTATTCAACTACTGTATCTTCAACTACGATACCGCCAATTGATGTTGCCATCTTAGTTGTAAATGTACAGATGATAGGCATACCTTCCCAAAGAACATCGATATTCATGTTAACTTCACCGAGAGCATCAATTGTACCGTTCAATGTCACGTCAGCAACAAGTTCGCCACCGAGCAATTCCATGCCTTCTACATAACCAGTATAAGTTTCTGTACCTTCGGCATCAACAGCTACAGTTGCGCCAACAACTTCGATATCACCAAGTTCGCCCAAACCTTCGAGTACAAAATCGGGCAACAAGAAGTCACATGTACCATCGTCATACTTAGTAATCAAGATTGTTGCTGCTTGGTTTTCAGTGATGGGTGTTTCTGACAAGTCAGGGATAGAAACATTCAAGTAACCAGGATATTCGGTTGTTACGCCTTCTTTTGCAGGTGCTTTTTCATATTGAAGAACATAAGCGTGTGACACTTGGCCATCAAGGTCTTTACCAACATTCACAACTTCAACTGTCACTGTTGCCTCTTTAGCATTAACAGAAACTGATGCGATTGCCGATTGACCCATTACCATTGCGTCAACTTGGTCTTCTGTAGGGAGTTCGCTGCCAGCCATTGTGTAGTTGTAAACATCAGAAGAGAAACCTTCAACTGACAAGCCGTTTACTTTAAGGTCTTGGAGACGTGAATAGTAAACGAAGTCAACATCATCGGTATACAATGTAGTGTTTTCTTTCAATGAGCTACGATCCCAGAAGTTACCACCTGAAATCACAATATTCATCTTTGTAGGTTCGCCTGCACCTTCTACATATTCCAAGGGCACAGTAATTCTTTGCCAATCGCTGTTTGTTGAGCTAAATGAGTATTCACATTTTGCAACAAGTTTACCGTCACCTGTTGCACTAACCTTGCCAAAGATACCGCGCACTTCATCTGTACGGTCATTAGTGGGTTTGCCCTTTTCACCAACCTTTGAAGTGAATGAGCCGTTCCACAAATATGCGATAATATATGAATTTTCTCCTGTTGAGTCTGTACGCTTGTACATACCAGTGATGGCATCGGGCTTATAAGAGAATGACATACCGCCATAAACACCACCGTCACACTTTGACACAGATGAAACAGCATAAACCCAAGGTGTACCAAATGTCAAAAAGCCAGGGGCTACGCTACCAATTTTAGTGAAACCCAAGTTTACACCTACATAAATGTTTTGCATCTTAACTGCAGCCGAACCTGAAGCGACAGAACTTGTTTCTTTAAAAACCAATTCTTGTTTTTTCTCAAGACCAACTTTTTGGTTTACGCTTGAACCGTTCCAATCAGTAGGTTCAACACCGGGACGTTGACGCATACCTGTTGAAGATCCGAATGACTCAGTTGAGCCACAAGAAGATTTCCAGTTCTCAAAACTTGAATTGGGCAATTGTTGTGCAGTTGCTACGCTTGAAGTAGCGAGGAGAGCCGCACTTAACAAAATTGAGTAAATTTTTTTCATATTTTCTTATATTAGTTACTTTAAATGCTATGCAAAAAACGCCGCAAAGTTACAAAAAATATGTTATATAACACAGATTTTTTGCGGCAAATATCCAGTTTTGCGATTTTTAGACCATTTTCAGCCACAATTCGGCCCTTTTCTCTGCCATTTACTGCAAAATATGCAACATTCAAGCATAAAATATTTTATTTTAGCAAATAAAAAGATACCTTTGCACATTATTATAATTAGCACTAACATTTTTCACATATCATAAAATGCTCAACCTATTCATCTCGCCTGAGAATACATTTGGCTCTTTCATGTTAGTAACATGCATTGCAATCTTAGCTACGACTTACGTCTACTGCAAATTTTACAAAAAAAATCTTAGAATAGTATTTGACCGTATAATTTCACGAGGCAAGTTTCGCAGTTCGATCTCGTTGATTGCCATTTTAATTTCAACCATATTTTTCATCTCTTGGTTTTTCATCAAATCGGCCAATGTCAGCAGCAACGAGCTTGTGCAGTATGACAATTCCGAAAACACAATCACCATCTCGGCCAAGCCAACCCCCAACGACTCGGTAACCTATAAGGTGCAATTTGCCAACGAGCCATCAAAATACCAAAAAGAGAAAATAGCCAAACTCATAGACCAATGGTATCAAAGCAAATCGGCCAATTCAAGTGAAATTGCAAGAGATTCAATCATTGATAATGTATCAAGTGACAAACAGCCATTAACTGTCGAATTTTCAGCAAGCGCAAACGCCGACTCAACATATATCAAAGAGACCATCTATGCACAAATCGACTCGGTTATAGCAGCCCAACCCAACCCCGGATTATTATGGAGCACCCTTTACCACATAATCGACCCGGGCAACCAGCACATGGCAAAAACGCCCTTTGCCAGAATCTTGGCGCTGCTATTGTCTATCTTCGGAACCGTGTTCATCACAGGACTATTCATCTCAGTGCTTACCAACATCTTTGACAGCCGTCGCGAGCGTTGGGCCAAGGGTATGTTACGCTACAATTGGCTTTTCAGCAACCATTATGTTATTATCGGCTGCAACGAAATGGTGCCGAATATCGTGAATCAGATTTTTGCCGATTACCGCAAGAAAAATAAAACCTGCAAAAGCAAGCTTTTTGACGAACGCCTTCCATATATCCTAATCCTCACATCAAGCGATGTTGAGGCACAACGCGACATTCTATTCCCCCAACTCGACAAAAACGAGCAGAAACGCATTGTGTTCTACTATGGCAACCGCGGCTCGGCCGAAGATGTCAAATCTCTCCGCCTCCACGCCGCCAAAGAGGCCTATGTATTGGGCGAAAGTGTTGATAAAGACCGCATCGGACAAACCACAAACAACGGCGAGCCCCACCACGACACGCTCAACCTCACGTGCGTCAAACTCATGGCCAAGGCGCTTGAAACCGCACAAGAGCCAAGCTCACAAAACAGCAATTGGGTCAAAGTTGCAAATTTTGTGTGGACTATCACAAAAGTAGTTGGCAAATTATTGGCAAAACTGTTGGCTTTCATTATTTCTCTTTTAAATAAAGGATTCAAATCTTTAGGCAAATTAATCGGTTCGCTCAACGGCACCAAAATGGGCAAAACCTTTAATTCCCTCAAAATCTCAAAAGAAAAACTTTTGAGAAGCATAATCGACACCGACGATGACGAAGACCTCAAAGACCGCGATTTTGAGGACATACAACTCGAAGGATACAAGCGTCCTATGCCAAAGAAAGACGCACAGCAACCAGTAACGGTAGCTGTCACTCCAAGCATCGCTAACAGCACCATGCCCAAAGCCGAAACACCACAACAAACATCGGCCGACAAAAAGAACAACAAGGACATCAAGCCCGCCCGCTTGATTTGCCATGTGCTGTTTGAATACCAAACAACATTCTCTATTTTCCAATCGGCAAACCTCGACCCAAACATTTCAAAAGTCATCGACTTCCGCCCATTCAACTACTACGAGTCATGGGCTCAAAAAGTGTTTGTCGAAAACGAAGCCACCTTATCGTTCAACGACGACAAGAAAGACAAACCCATTAAGTATAAACCTCTTGACAACAACGGTCTGGCCAAGCAAAGCGATGAGCACGTACACCTCATCGTGGTCGGCATGTCTAAAATGGGGGTTGCACTTGCCCTCGAAGCGGCACACATCTGCCACTTCCCCAACTTCATTAAAAAAGGCATTCGCACCCGCATCACATTCATCGACAGCCAAGCTAGCCAAGAAATGAATTTCTTCAAAGGCCGCTTCAAGGACATGTTTGAAATTGCGCGCTGGCGTTACATCAAAGCCGACGATTACACCATCCCCGGACTCTTCAACAAAACCCGCGACGAAATCTATAACGAAACCGCTACATGGCGCGACCCGTTGAAAGATAGCGCATCAGAATCGGCCTACAAACACCTCGCGATCAACGGCGAGTCTTTCCTCGACATTGAATGGGAGTTTATCGAAGGATCACTCGAATGCCCGTCGGTTCAGCACTACTTGACACTTGCCGCACAAGACAGCAATTCGTTACTCACAGTTGCCATTTGCCTGCCACAAGCCCACCAAGCCACTGCAGCAGGTATCTACATGCCTCGCGAGGTATACATCAACGCTCAGCAAGTGCTTATCTACCAACGCGAATCGGCCGAAATTGTCAACACAATGGACAACGAGAAAATACGCCCATTCGGCATGCTTGAATGTTGCTACAACCTCGCTAACGACGACAAAGCCTTCCGCCAAGCAAAACTTGTGAACTTTGTGTATTGCACCTATAACAATGACAAGGAAAAAGCAAAAATCCACGAAGAAGAAAAAATCGACATTATCACAGACAAGGCCGAAGAATTTTGGGCAAAATGTACGGTTGAAGACATCTGGTCAAACTATTATAACGCCAACTCTATCCCGTCAAAATTAAGAGCCTACGACATCGCTACTGCCGATTACACAACCATGGGCAACACAATCGATAGCAGCATCACATCGTTTGCAACAGTCGAACACAACCGTTGGAATGTCGAAAAACTGCTCACAGGATTCAGACCCCTGACCAAGGACGAAAGCGACACGCTTGAATCATTATTAAAGAGAGCCGCATACACTTGCGAAAGCCACCTCAACCATAGCGAATGGAAAAACAAGCGTAACGCCCTCAAAGCTCGTCCCCACAAGGCTCATGTAAACATACGCCCATTTGATATGCTCAAACATACCGACCCCTATGTATATCTTGCCGATCATGCAATCTCGCAAGCTATACCATATATATTGAAATATACGACTAGCACCCCCAACAAAAAAATAACTCTTAGGCCCTAATACCATTGAGGCTACAAGCTGGTACAGAATCCCGTTTTTTTGTTAAACATCGTTAATTCCATGAGTCAATTGATAGTATTTGCCAACATCCTATCTCTTTATAGACAGAATCAAATATAAACCAATTGAATTATGAAAAACGACTATGAACCAAAGCCTATCGACACCAGTAAAGTGGTGTTGCCGACTGAACTTGACGAACTTGTCGAGAAACTCGCACGCAATGTCCACGATGTGTGGGCCAAATCTCGCATCGATGAAGGATGGACCTATGGAGAACAACGCAACGACTCGCTCAAACAGCACCCCTGTTTGGTCGATTACGACGAGCTACCCGAAGCTGAAAAGGAATATGACCGCAACACAGCCATCGGAACACTTAAACTGATAACCCACTTGGGTTTTAAGATTTCCAAGTAAACGCAGCGGAAACAAACGACAAATCGAGTTGCTTTCACAAAACAATTAAACCCGCACAAAACAACAATGCCACTCCTCACGGGGTGGCATTGTTGTTATTACCCTGTTGGTAATACATTTTACAAACCTAACATAAAACACATTTACTATTATGCAATTTTTTTACCTTAAATACTAACAATCTATTTTTAACCCTATATTATGTTTGTCTCGGAAAATCACTTTCCCTTTGTTGACGATGCAAAATTACAACGATTTTTCAGCCCCACCAAGCAAGTATAAGTGAAATATAAATATATTTAGAGAATATGGGTTTTTACACCGTTAGTTTTCAATCGTTTATCAAATCTAAATATCACAGCAAATATAAACTAAAATATCACGATATCGACTCGATCTTCATAATATCCGCCTCAAAATTCTCACGATTGATCGCTTTATTCTTGAGTTTATTTCTGTAGGTGTAGATAGTGTTCACCGAATAATTCAACACTTGGGCAATACGGGTGCTTTCTTCAATACCTAGTCTCATAAATGCCAATATACGCAAATCGGTATTCAACATTTCACCTTCAGGCAACACAATCTGCTCATCACTTCGCAGCAACGCATTCACATCTTCGACAAACGAGGGATAGATATGCAAGAAGGCATTGTCAAACACATCATAAAACTCGCGGCTCTGCTCCTCGACAAACTTTCCCGATTTAGTCATGCGAAACAAGTCATCAACCTTTCCGGCCGCAATCTTTCTGTTAACGATCTTGCTAAACTGATTCAGTTTGTCCATATAGATTGAGCAAAGGCTCAAAAACTGCGCTATATACACATCTTTTGTTTGATTGGCACCACGCAAACTATCTTGCAGAACCGACATACGCTTCATTTCGCGGCGCAAAAGCAGCAATGCAACTACAAGACCAATCAGCAACATAACCATCACTGCAATAAACACATACACCTTGTTTTGCTGTTGTTGCAACTCCACTTCATGAGCATTCTGAATAAGAGGCATCGCTTGCGAAGACTGCGCCATGCGCATCATGGCATTACATCTTACCGCATAGTCCAAAGCCACCGACAAATATAAGTGAGCATGCTCCACATCACCACATTCAAACATATAGCCACCGAGTTCTTGCAGCGACATGATTTCGAGTGTAGCCGACTTTATATCGGCTATAGCCGACAGCGCCAAATAATAGACATACTCATTCACCTCTCCGGTTTCCTTGGCTATCTGTGACAACTTATGCGACACTCGCGCATACATGTTTGAGTTTTCCGACAACTGCGCCAGCAATTCAAGCAATACAGCACGCGCAACAAGAGACTCACCATCAGCCAAATAAACCTCGCCCCTATTCAATCTGTATTTCGCCGAGTTCTCATCAAGATATTCCAGAAGCTTCTCTTGCGACTTATGCGACCAGTCGGCCCATTTGGTGCTCGTCTCGGGATAACGCCCATAAAACGACGACAAATAGGAATACAGCTGACGCCCCGCATCATAATACTGTTCTTTCAAACCTTGCGGAATTTGCGACTCATCAACCTTGCGGTAATCGGCTATCGCCTCCATTACAAAGCCCACCAACGGCAATACCGTAGCTCGCTGCAAGCGAAACGCCAATGCCACCGAATCAAGCCCCATAGCCACGGCCTTATCGTGGCCCCAATCATAGTAACACAATGCCGAATCGGCGTTAAAGCCCACATATTCATCGGCCAACGCCTTTGACACAACCAATTGCGACACACCATCGGTTGTCGCACGCATCAATGTGCCAAGCGAATCAATACGCGCCTGACGGGCGTTGATATATTTGTCGCCAACCAAGAGTTCCTCGTCAAGACGCGACAACACTTCTCGCACCTGACTGCCCGACACGGGCAATGCAACAGCCGACACGACACACATCATTGCCGCAAAAATCACAGTTATTCGTTTCATTTGCTCAGTTTTTTTTGCCATACAACTTATAGCAACCACAAATTTACAAAAAAATAGCATTGCCACAGCCCTTTATACACATCCATTTACTATCTTTGCATAATACTCACTTCCATTTGACAAATCACACCTCTAAATATGGATTTTCTACCTCAGAATTCGTGGAAAGCGCAAAACATTTCACAATCGCTATCAAATGACCAGCAAAGACGCAACATCATCGTCTTTGACAACATCGATGCAGTAAAAAACCTGAAATACCCCTACAAAATAGATTTTGTGCTCTCGGTAGTTTGCACAAAAGGCCAACTAACTCTAACCGTAGACCTCACCGAAAAGACCATTCCCGCCAATTCGCTGATGGTGCTACGCCCCGGACACACCATCTCGGGCTACACAGTAAGCCCCGACTTTGAAGGATTTTTCATTGTGGTCACACTCGGAGCTCTCAATGGCGCTCTCCCCTCCCTCTCACGAATTCTGCCCACAGTGATGCACTTTCTCAACGACTCGGTTATCCCGTTGTCGGCAAATGAGCTTGAAACGCAAAAACAGCTCCACATCATGCTCATGAACAAAATCCGCAACTACGACCACCCTTTCAAAGAAAAAATCATCCAATCGTTATGCGAGGCCATTTTCTATGAAACGCTGAGCATATACACCGCCCTAATGGACTCCACCCCCGGAACAAGCATCGAGCGCAAAGATGAGATTCTGTACCGTTTCCTCTCTCTCGTCGAAAGCAATTTCCACAAACACCGCGACGTGACATTCTATGCCCAACAAATGTGCATCTCGCCCAAGCACATGTCGTCAATCGTCAAGGCCGTAAGCGGCCGCACAGCTAGCGAATGGATAGATTCATATGTAATACTCGAAGCCAAATTACTCCTTCGCAACACCGCCATGACAGTGCAAGAAATCAGCGCAATGCTCAATTTTCCCGACGCATCTTTCTTTGGCAAATACTTTAGACGTCTAACAGGAACAACACCACGAAAATTCCGCCTAATACGCGAATATTCAGAAAAATAGCGGGGATGTTTTCAATTTAAAGTTAAATATTCGACATCCCATCTAACCAAAACAACCACAAAGGCAGATTTATTTACACAAAACAAAAGCAGATTATTGACTAACAGCTCAATAATCTGCTTTTGTTAAATATTTTATTTATGATTTAGTCGGCAAATACTCCGGCATCTTTCAAAATTGAGTCTATCTCTACCGCCATCGACCAACGGTCGTTGTCATTACGGTTTTCAAGCACAATTATAGCCACATCATGTTCGGGATATTTAGCAACATAGGCTTGATAGCCGCCATTGTCTCCCGTGTGGTAAACCTTGGTCGGGAAGCCTGGGGTTTTGTCCACAAACCAACCAAGAGCATAGTATGTATTGGGGCGTCGTTGATAGTCACACAACGGGCTATCAGCAACCGAAATCACAGGCTGATAAGCACGCATCAAATAATGCTGATTCAGCACCACACCTTCGCGCAACGCCTTTTCCCATTTCGCCATATCGCGAGCTGTCGAGTATATGCCACCATCAGGGCGAGTCGCAAAGAATGTTTCTTCGCCATAATCATACTGTTTCCACTCGCCGTTTTCGTCGGGCACATAGGCATGTGATTGATGCGGAACAGTAGCCTTGGGGTCAAAATAATATGTCTTTGTCATGCGGCAGCGGTCAAATATCTCTTTCTGCTGATATTGCACAAAGGGGATACCAGTCACTCGCTCCATCGCATTTGCCATTATTATAAATGTAGGATTGATATAATCGTAGTATTCGCCAGGCTCAAACGCGAGTTCGGTCAAATGCGGGATATAGCTCATCGACACCGAATCGTCGGCATAAACACATGCCTCACGGCTCGAGCGGTCGCGCGTGTCGGGAACTCCCGAAGTGTGACTTGCAAGATGTTTGAAAGTCACCTTTTGCCAAATATCGCTCTCCCATTCGGGGAAATAGCGCGCAACAGTGTCGCTCATGCTAAACAATCCTTTCTGTTGCAATGTCATCGCGCCGACAACCGTAAACTGTTTTGATACCGATGCTATATTAAATGTGGTTTGCGAACTTACTGGCTCACCAGTCTCCATATCGGCAATGCCATAGTAACGCTCAAACAACACGTCATCGCCCTTCATGATCAACACTGCCGCACCAGGCTCATCTTCACCATAACGCGACTGCATCAAAGAGTCGATGCGCTGTTCCAATTCATTAACACCCGCTTCGGCCGTAAAAACTGCGCCCATAATTAAACCTATACTTAAAATTCTCTTTATATTATTCATTGTATCACTTAAATAATCTTGATATATCGTCAAATAAAATGTTGCTTATCACGACTTGTCCGTCGGGTGTATAGTTAGGAGTCGAAACCTTAAACAAATCACTTAAAAGATGCTCCATATCCGACTGACTTAAAGGCTGTCCCGCTCTGATTGCCGATGCTTTTGCCATCGACAACGCAATATTCTCACGCAACGAGTCGCCCACCTCATCGCCAGTCTCCGAAACCGACTCAACAATCTGCATCAACACCTCCACGGGATTGACATCGCCTATCACCGACGGAACGCCATTGACACTCCAAGCATTATCACCCAAGAAAGCAAGATCAAAGCCAAGAGTAGCCACCTCATCGATAATGCTGTCAAGCACCACATTTTGCGACGGAGACAGCTGCAGCACCTCGGGGAAGATGACACGCTGCGATGCAAGGTCCCCATTTCGGGCAAGATCGATATATCGGTCAAACAATATGCGAATATGAGCTCGATGTTGGTCCACTACCATCAGACCCGAAGTTGACGGTGACAAAATGTAACGGTTCTTTATCTGCATCACCGACACGGCCTCTTTTGCCGACGAGTCAAACATCTCTTGCTGACCGGCCTTTTCCTCTACCGATTCTGCACCTAATAGTTGCGACAAAGCGCTTGATTCGCCATACACCTCTCGCTCTTCGGTAAAATCTTCATATAGTTTTTGCCAATCTTGTGCCACAGCCTTGCGCTCTGGACGCCATGCTCCGCCACCTATTGCCGAAGGCTTGTAGGTAGATGCTGTTGTGGCAAACGGGTTGTAAGATGTATCCAAATCGATTCCGTGTGCGGCATTGGCATTGGGGTTAAATGCTGGGATATCGGGCACATCAACTGATTCAAAGTCAATCGACGGCACAGCGTTGAACTTACCGAGCGATTCCTTCACAGCAGCCACGAGAATTTGCCATATAGGTTGCTCGTTTTCAAATTTGATTTCGTTTTTTGTGGGATGAATATTTACGTCAATCGTGTCGGGGTCAACCTTGAAATCGATAAAGTAACTGGGCTGAGTATCGGCCGATATCAACTGTTCATAGCACTGCATCAACGCCTTGTGAAAATAGGGATGGCGCATGTTGCGTCCATTGACAAAGAGATATTGCAAAGCATTGCGACGGCGCGCATTCTCGGGAAGGCTCACAAAGCCCGAAATCTTGACGATGGGCGTATCGGTTGCCACCGGAATTAGCTGATGATCAAGTGACTTGCCAAACAAGTCACAAATGCGCTGTTTCAACGATCCCTTCATCAATTGGTGCAACACAGCATCATTATGAATGAGAGTGAACTCCACATCGGTGTTAACCAATGCCAATCGCTCAAACTCGCGCATAATGTTGCTCAACTCCACCGAGTCTTTCTTCAAGAACTTGCGACGGGCAGGAACATTGAAAAACAGGTTTTTCACCATCATATTTGAGCCTGGCTGACACGCCTCGGGCTCTTGGCTCTCAACCTTTGAGCCGCTTATCACGATGCGCGTACCCACCGACTCGCCATGACGCATTGTGCGCAAGTCTACTTGGGCAATGGCCGCGATTGACGCTAGAGCCTCGCCACGGAAGCCCATTGTGCGCAAGGCAAACAAGTCGTCGGCCGCCTTTATCTTTGATGTCGCATGTCGCTCAAATGCCAAACGGGCATCGGTGTCGCTCATGCCACAACCGTTGTCCACCACCTGAATGAGAGTGCGGCCCGCATCTTTGAGAATAATCTGTATGTTTGTAGCGCCCGCATCGACAGCGTTTTCCACCAACTCCTTAATTACAGAAGCCGGACGCTGAATAACCTCACCGGCCGCAATCTGATTGGCCACCGAGTCGGGCAACAATTTAATTACATCACTCATTGTTTTATCTATAATATTCCAAACAACAAAGTTACAACAACCGTTGCGTTTTTACAAGTCCATTTTTCTACACGATATCAACATTTGCGACTATAGCCCATCTATCCACCTATTCTCGCCTCCCGACAGGTCCATAAACAGCACGCCCTTCCTGCGATTGCAAGAAGGGCGTGTTATTAGTGATTGGCTATTGGCTTATTTCACAATTTCTTTGCGGACAGTGCCGTCGCTCATTTTAACAACATTCACGCCTTTGACGGGTTGAGCCAACTGACGACCGCAAAGGTCATAGCGAGCCACCTCAACAGCAGCGTCAACAACATCGACTTCATCAATGTCATTTGCGCCGAATGTCACTTCCAATGATTTTGCAACCGACTCGTTTGCGCCTTTGTATAGGTTAGCAACCGAATAAGTATGCACACCTTTCAACGGCGAGTTATCCACCCATTTGCGGCTTGAGCTCCAACCCATCAATTGATCATCGCGATAGATGGCATAACCCACAGGATAGAGCATATCAAGTGCCACATCGGTGACAGTACCACAATTTTCCAGAATTGCCGGTTCAACCGCTGTAGGCTCGGTTAATGGTACATATAAGAAAAAGTTACCTAAGGCAACATTGTCAGACTTCCATTCATCGCCTTCAAGCTTAATCCAGTTACCATAGCCTTCGACTTTGGGGCCTATATCTGAGAGGAGTTGAATGTTTCCTGTCGAAGACTCACAATGCAAACCGATCCACAAGTCCTTTTCGCCGGTAATTGTAACCGAACGGGTGAGCAATGTCGTATTCCAAATTGCAGTACCAAACTCCTTCACAAGGCGCTCCGACACTATTTTTGCATTAGAGCCATCGGCATCAGCCTCCCATACTCTCAACGTTATCGTAAGTTCTTTTTGAGGTTGATATGGCAAATATGCAATTCGACGAATCGAGTAGCCCTTATAAGCCTTCAAGTCATCGGCACGATAGCGATGTACAAAGTCAAGCGACTTGACATTATAGTTATTTACATTGTGAGTTGGATCAAAACTTGTCATGCGAGTCAATCGCGATTCGATAGACCAAGAAAGTGTAACATCATCGTTTGTTGTTTCGGCTGCAATATCTGTTATAATATTTGACGGAACACGAATCGACACCGATGCATAGGGCGAAACCAATCCATTTACATACACTGCATCAACATGATAAGTCAACATTGACTCATCGGTAAGGCCGCGATCGGTAAACTCGTTCATCTGTGTAAATGCAATATTCTCATCATTGCGATAGATATTGTAGTACATCACTTGATTTGCAACCTCTGCTGGGATTTCCCAACGAAGAGTAACAAGTCCTTTTTCAGATGTTGCTGTAAGATTACACGGAGCGGCAGGTGTGTCTTCGGCTGTAAAATCAAAAGAGATTAAACCTTCAGCACTTTCTGCAATATTTGTCAATGCCTTATAAGAATATCGGCCCGAAATTGAGCGGAGCGATGGCTTAGACGCATCATTAAATGTGCGGATATTTAATGAACCGGGGAAAGGAGCTGATTGGTCATTTACATTACCATAAGAGCCAACATTTGTTCCAGGGTCTTCTCCCGCCGATGCACACACTGTGTACATTGCCTGAGGGTATTTCACGTTAAGAGTATTATCAGCCACCGAGTTCTTTATAGATTCTTCATTTGCGTGATAAACCAACAAACCGTGACCGGGAAGAGCCTTGTCAAATTGGCCCGATTGCTGACGGTTTTCCATGATGTAATACTCTCCGGGAACGGTAGTATTCACACGATATGCAACCGGATTGTTATGCGCTGATGGCATTGCTGTCACTTTTTGTGTAGAGTCAAGCACTATTGGATCAACCCAACCCAACTGTATTTTTTGCCACATATTAATATGAGCGGGGCGGTCGCCTGATGTTCCGTTCCAAGCACCTGAGCCCATCAAGTCCCAAACACCAGTACCTGGATAATCTCCCCCGTTTTCACCATAATTGGTGTCATAAAAGTCAGGAGCGCCAAGATTATGTCCAAATTCGTGGCATATAACACCTATTGTAGACATTTTGCCTGTTGTACCCAACAATTCTGGTTCGATTGTGTATCTGCGAACTTGAACACCATTGAATGACATACCATAAATAATACTTGAATGTGACCAGATATCATTAGCCCCACCAGTATATTCTTGGCCGGCACCTTGGTGAATTACAGCCAAACCATCAAGAACACCATCGCCATCATTGTCAAAGTCGCGCAAGTCCAACTCGCCGTTGCTGACAAGGATATTCAAGCCGTGCTGAATCATCTCAATTGCACGGTCTGATCCATAGTATTCCTTAGCATAGGGAAGCGTCACCCAACGGCTCACCGTTGTTGTTATGTCGAGCTTTCCATAAGAGTTTTCAAGATAGAAATCACGGAAACTGCCAATTGTGCCATAATTCTCTTGGTTCATCATGGCGTCAAATTGCGCTTGGGTATATATGGTTTGTGTATCAGAGTAATTAAGCAACAATACAAGCAACTTGTTTTTGCCAGTTGCAGGATATGTTCCTTCGACCTGCAAGCTTGAACCCTTCATTTCAAGACTTTGCTGTTTGAGTTCAGCCCTTTGATCAGCCGCAAACATCAACCCTTTTTCAATGCCATTTGCCACAGCCACCGATTCATCTCCTACATATTTCAAATCTGTTGGCGCAATAGAGCCATCTTTCATTTGGCGAGCAAATGACCAAAAGCCCTCACTATTGCGAAGCAAAGTATATCCATCGGGAGTTGAAGCCCAATTCAAAGACTCATCACCATGAAGTTTCACGCTCACTATGGTACCGTCGGGCTGTGTTGCGTTTATCAGCCCTGGATAGGCTGGCACCGCTTTAGCTGTCAACGCACCGAACGCCACAGCCAATGCCACTATTAGTTTTTTATTCAAATTCATATCGTTTTAAAACAAAGGCTCATCAGGAAGGCTTTTGGCCTGAAACCTGATGAGCCTCATATCTGTTTTTATTCAATTTTTTATTTTACAAACTTGGCAACTCCAGCTGCAGTTTTAACAACATAAACGCCGTTGGGCATACCAGCCACATCAACAACAGCACTTTGTCCCTGTGCAATTTCAGATGCGACGAGTTGACCGTTAAGGTTGTAAACTGCTACAGCTTCGCCTTCAGTTGTTCCACTTACAATGAGGTTTGAACCTTCAACTCGAACAGCGAATACTACATTACCCATTGAGTTGAGAGCGATGCTTGAAGTAGCTGATTCAGCCCAAATGATGAAGTAGTTACCAAGGCCTTTTTTAGTCGGATCGATTTCGTCGATACGATGCCATTTGCCGTCGGCTCTAACAGTTGAATTTGCAGGCACTTTTGTCGGTTTAGCATACAATGTTGCAACACCGTCAGAGTGGAGGATAGTATTCATACCCATATATGAACGGCCAAGGTTGGGGTCAGTTGTGGTAACTGTCATATCGTCGGCAAATTCAAATGCAAGGTAGAATGTTCCTTTGGTTTTGACAGGAGCGCCCAAGTAATTTATAAAGTTAACATCACGAGCTTCGCCAGCTGCGCCACCAATACCCGAATTGCCAAATATGTCTTTCAAAGTTGAGTCTAATCGACCAAACACTTTATTTTCATCTAAGCAACCGTCAGTCTCGCCATAGAATACAATTGAGAATGGTTTTTCGCTATCGTATGCCGATGTAAACGCACGGTTTTTGTAGTGTGCGAGCCAAATGTTAAGTGTTTTAATGCTTACCTCTACATTTTCAGGCAATTCAAAACGCTCAGCCATTTTTCTATAGAAGCGGTTATAACCGGCAACGAAATCATAGTTATAGTCTTCAATAAAGCTATCACCCCATGAAGGAAGCAAACCACGTTCATACATTGTGTCATGGTTAGGATTCCATGTTGTCATAGCGCCGTCAAACTTATCGCCTACATATTGCACTGTAATTGACTTACTGGTTGAGCGGGTTGAACGAGTGTTTATAGCGTCTAATGATATAACATAAGTACCGTTTTGATCAAATACGAACTCGGGATTTTCATCAGTTGATGTCAACTCGGTTTGGTCGGGACAAGTTACGGTCCACTTATAACTGTCAGCATTCATTGATTGGTTTACAATCTTAACAGGCGTGTTGGGATATGTCAACATGTTGCTGTAATAAATTTCAAAGATGCCGCCAATACCGAAGTTTGCTGTGGGATGAGACACCAAGCCGGGTGCTGTAATATTGAAATCATCAATAGCCACTTGGCCAGAATAATTTACATTAGTGTTCAACGAGAATGCAAAGCAATAGGCTCCGGTATACTCAGGAGTAAACTTGAATTCTTGTTTTGTAAACGAGCCGATTGATTTACCTTCAATCATTTGAACTGTGATGGGTTGGAAATCAATATCTTGTTCTGATCCGACAGTAACACGCATGTCTGTACCGCGAAGAACGCCTCCGCCCGAATTACCAGGCATGTACAAATAATATGACACAACATATTCAACGCCTGCAGTCATGCGGAACATAGGAGTATAAAGACGATCATCACGTTCATTATCAACCGATTCATCGGCAACAATGTAATATGTACCTGTAACAGCCTTCAATCCGTTAATAGCTGCAGTGAAGAAAGGTGAGCTACCAACCGATTTCCATCCCATAGGCACTACATTTGTACCATCATAGTCATTGTCAAAGTTGTCAAATGTGTTATAATATGGCAATTCATAAGCCGAACTATAATTTTCGGGGTTAGGTTCAAGCCAAATTTCTTCAACGTCATAAACCGAGCGGGGAGCAACCACGGCTGCTGTGTCGCTCAATGCGATACCAATAAGGTTAAATGTCTCAGGTGCCGATGTACCAACAACCGATGATTCTTCAAAAGGCAAAACCAAACCTTCGGCGCCGTCATTGATAGTATTACCTTCGGCAACGAAAGTCGCGCCTGTCATTGAAACTTCACGCACGCGCACCAACATATTTGCATAATAAGCGGCATTAGCTGCAAGTTTCTTGAGTGTTAATTGTTTGGGAGTAACAACATTGTCGCTTGAAACAACTTTCAAAGCTGCATCAAGGGCAACTACAGTCAATCCGTTTTCGCCTTTTTGTGCAGTAGCATAGAACGAAGACACTTTGTCGCCTTCTTTCACACCTGCCACATTTGCAACCAACACGCGTACACCGGCTGTGTTATCTTGCATATAAACAACGTTGTTTTTAGCATCTACATAAGTTACGAGTGCTTCGCCAACATATTTATAAGTAACGTCCGATTCTGCAGCTTTAAATCCATCTAAAGATTCGAGAGCATTGGCTTCAGCAGCAGCCCAAGAGAGTTGGAACACAACCGATTCAACGCCTTCTGTTGCAAGCTCAAATGTAGCGCTTTTGGTTGTGGTATCTGTTGGTTTGAGAACAACATCAAGAGCATAACCTGCTTCTGACATCACTTCTGCCATGGGGATTGTGTCAACCGATGTTGAGATTTGAGCATTTGAAATATTTTTAACAACAACATCGCTCAAAAGGTTTGAGCCAAATACTTTGATTGTTGTTGTATAAGATTCACCAACAAAAGCATTTGCAACTTGTGCTGACAAGGGCGACACTGTAAGTTGTGCTGTAAGAACCTGAATGTCGGCAATTGCACGAGGAGCAACCACAGCTGCGGTGTTGCTTAAAGCGACACCTGTGAGGTTAAACAAGTTTGCAGTCTTGTTTGATCCGATAAGATCAGTAGAAGCAAATGGAGCAAGTTGACCATCAGCGCCATCGTTAATCGCAACGGGTGTAGTTGAATACAACGGATCGGTCATGTCGGTAATGCGAACGTTTTTCACAACAACGAGTTCGTTGACATAATCGGCTGCATTTGCCGCGAGAGTAGCCAAAGAAACTTCTTGGGCAACAATTTCGCGTCCTGAAACTGTCACATTCAATGATTCGGTCAATGCGATAGCTGTCAAGCCTTCTGCGATATTTTGGAATCCGATATATTGAGAGCTAACAACATCACCCACCTTGAGGTTGGTAACATCATCAACCAACAAGCGAATGCCATCATTGGCATCTTGCATATAAACCACATGGTTCAATGCGTCAACAAAAGACACAACGGCTTCGCCTGTAAATTTATATTTTTCATCAGCGTTAGCTGCCTTAAGAGTGGCCACTGTTGCGGCTTCTGTGGGTTGAACAGCAGTCCAAGACAATTGGCATGTTACAGCTTCGGCAAGATTGTCGGTTGAAAGAGTGAATGTACCACCATTGCCAGCAACATCTGCAGGTGTCACAGTCAATTCAAGATCATAGCCATTAGCCGACATAGCATCAGCTTTAGCTATAGTAGTCACACCAGCGGCAATTTCTGTTGTAGAGAAATTACCCACGGTAATATCTGAAACGAGATTTGCAGCTTTTACATTAACTTTTGCTTTATATGTTTCGCCGACAAACACTGTTGCCAATTGTGTTGTCAAAGGGCTAACAGTCAACTCTGGTGTTTGTGTCTCAGATGACTCTGCGGGAGAGAAACCGGTGATTGTAAATTCATCAAGGGCAACATTACCCGATGAAGCAATAGGACAATTGATTTTAAGCGCAAAACAGTATTCGCCATCGGTTTCGGGCTTAAATGAGAATGCAAAGTCGGTCCACGAGGTATAGGCATTATTGGCAACTGTTCCCACTGCGATTGTTTGCGCATCTGCTGTTTGTGCAGCTCCGGCTGTTAATGTAAATCCATTGTTGCGCACGTTGGCAGGAGTACCGCCCACACCATAAACCGAGAACATAATTGTACAAGGCTTACCGGCAGCAAGTTTCATCATTGGGGTGTAGATAACCTCATTACGACCATAGTCATAAGACGCAGGTGTTCCAAACACATAGTCTCCAGATTTTGCGGTAATACCAAAATAGTTACCTGTGTTGCGTGTGAACGGATAATTTCCTTCTGACTTCCAGCCATCAGGAACATTTGCACCTGATGTGAAGTGAGTCGCATCATCGAAACTTTCATAAATCTCGAATGCTACAGGATTGGCTGCTAATGCTGTTCCTGATACTATAAGCATCATGAACATCATAGCCAATTTCTGATAAAATTTCTTCATTTTAATGAATGGTTAAGTTATGGTTATTTATTAAAATTATTTTCCACATTAGTTGCTACGGTATGCAATATAACGCTTACCGATTTTCAAGCTTGCAAAATTACAAAATTTAAGCCAATTTCTCTGCATTTACATAGCATTTTAACATAAAAACACGCATAAAAAGAGACGATTGTCCATTTTGGTAGGCAATCGTCTTTTTTAGACTTTATTTTTTCAAATCTTACTCAATAAACAGGTCTTTGAAGCCAAGGAAATATAGAATACCGTCAAGGCCAATAGTTGACAAACTTTGCTCGGCTGTTTCCTTCACTTTGGGCTTGGCGTGGAATGCAATACCCAAACCGGCTGTGGCAAGCATTGGCAAATCGTTGGCGCCATCTCCCACAGCAATGGTCTGTGCTATGTTCACTTTTTCAACCTGCGCAATGAGTCGCAATAGCTCAGCTTTACGCTTGCCGTCAACGATGTCACCGACAAAATTACCGGTCAGTTTGCCGTCAACGATTTCGAGCTCATTGGCATACACATAGTCAAATCCGAAACGCTCTTTCAAATAGTTTCCAAAATAAGTGAAACCACCTGAAAGAATTGCTGTTTTGTAGCCTACACGTTTAAGCACTTGCATAAGACGGTCAAGGCCTTCGGTTATTGGCAATTTTTCGGCAATATCCTTCATCACGCTCTCGTCAAGGCCCTTGAGCATAGCCACGCGACGGCGAAAACTTTCACAAAAATCAATCTCGCCTCGCATTGCACTTTCAGTGATTGCTTTAACCTCATCACCCACTCCGGCACGAATAGCCAATTCGTCGATAACTTCAGTCTCAATAAGAGTGGAATCCATATCAAAGCAAATCAAGCGACGACTGCGACGATACATTGTATCTTCTTGCAAAGAAACATCAAATTCTTCATCACTCGCCATCTGCATAAATCGAGATTGCATCTCGGCTTTGTCGCGTGGTGTTCCACGCACCGACAATTCCACACATGATTTTGACAGCGGGTCTTCGGTTTCGGCCAATGGCATGCGACCTGTCAAACGGCGAATGCTATCGATGTTAAGATTTTGGTCGGTAATAACATCAGTCACAAGCGCAATGTGACGCGCTGTCAATCTACGGCCGAGAATAGTGATAATCCATCGGCTCTTGCCCTGACGCCCTACCCAATCATTATATCGCTCAATCGATACGGGAGTGAAACGAATCTGCACATCAAGTTCCGATGCCTTAAAGAGCAATTCTTTCATAATGTCGCCCGAAACGCTGCTCTCGGTGCGAAACAAGATTCCCAACGATAATGTGTGGTGAATATTTGACTGACCAATATCAAGGATACCCGCATTGTAGCGAGCTAATATTTCGGTCAATGCCGATGTTACACCTGGGTGGTCGTTACCCGAGATATTTACCAATATCAATTCCAATTCTTTATCGGTTTCCATAATTGCATATTTCTTTGAATAAGCAAATTTACAAATTATTTACCGACAAGCAAGCACATTGTCCTTAAATAATCAGCACAAAGTTCACATAATGAGATAAAGCCACTCAAACCGCCAACTCCAAGAAAGCACGAGGCGATGCATCAATCGATGCATCGCCTCGTTTTATCTAATCAAACAGATTGATTAAGCGTTTTCTGCACGGTAAGCGTCACAAGCGCGTTTCACTTCGCCGTGAAGGAGAAGTAGACGTTTTGCTTCTTCGTAGGGAAGACCGAGTTCTTCAATCACCATGCGAGTACCGCGGTCAACGAGTTTAGCGTTTGACAACTGCATGTTAACCATCTTATTGCCTTTTACGCGACCCATTTGAATCATAACTGATGTAGTAATCATGTTACAAATCATTTTTTGACCTGTACCTGATTTCATGCGTGAGCTACCAGTTACATATTCAGGACCAACAACCATTTCAATTGCGATGTCAGCAGCTTGTGAAATGGGAGCATCGGGGTTAGATGTGATAGCTGCTGTCAAGATACCGTTTTCGCGGCAAGTGTTAAGAGCGCCGATTACATAGGGAGTTGTACCTGATGCAGCGATACCGATAACAGTGTCTTTATCGTTAATGTCAAATGCTTGGAGGTCTTTCCAACCTTGAACTGTGTCGTCTTCAGCATTTTCAACGGGGTTGCGCAATGCAGTGTCACCACCTGCGATGAGACCGATTACAAATGAGGGGTCCATACCGTATGTGGGAGGAATTTCTGATGCGTCAAGCACACCGAGACGGCCTGATGTACCAGCACCCATGTAGAAGATGCGGCCACCTTTTTTCATACGCTTAACGATTTCAGTAACGAGTTTCTCGATAGCAGGAATTGCTTTTTCAACAGCGAGAGCAACTTTTTTGTCTTCGTTGTTGATGTCAGTCAAGATTTCCAATACCGACTTCTTTTCCAAGTCGTTGTAGAGTGATGACTGTTCACTGATTTTTACAAAAGCCATTGTTGTTGTATTTAAATGATTGATGTTTTCAATTATGAGTGATAAGCGATGAGGCCTTCCATGGGAGCTGCGAGGATTTTGCCAATTTTGCAGTCAACAGCTGCAGCTGCTTCTTCCAATACATCGCGGTAGTAGTATGCGATTGAACCTACAAAGTTGATGCTGTATTCTTTGTAGTTGTCATAGTTAGCGATGTTGCGAACAAAGAATGCCTTAAATGCGTTCAACACGAGACGGTGAACAGCGGGCTCTTCGATGTTTTCGATGAGGAAGCGAGTTACCGATGCGAGGAAGCGGTTTGCGGGGTGCTCACGATATACCTTTTGAATAATTTTCATGCGGTCAAGGTCATATTGAGCAAGGAATTTTTCGCAAAGGTGTTCGGGGAGTTGTTTTTTCAACACATCACCAACGAGCAACTTACCGAGAACGGCACCACTACCTTCGTCACCGAGGATATAACCGAGGGGTGATACGTTGTCAACGATTTTTTCGCCGTCGTAGTAGCATGAATTTGAACCAGTACCGAGGATACATGCGATACCTGCTTCATTGCCAAAGAGTGCGCGAGCAGCAGCGAGAAGGTCGGTGTAAACTTCGATTACGGGAGCCGAAGCATTTGCAGCAATAGCACGACGAACATTACCACAAACGTCATCGTTGATACAGCCAGCACCATAGAAATAGATGCTTTCAAATTCCATACCTTCAACTTCGGGTTTCAACTCAGCTGCCAAACGAGCTGTAATTTCTTCTTCGGTGAGCATCACCGCATTCAAACCAGGGGTAAAAAATTCTTTTACCACATTACCGTTTTCAACAGCACACCATTGAATTTTTGTGCTGCCACAATCTGCAATTAATTTCATATTTAAATTTTAATGTATATTTTGTTTTTATAAAGTACATAGCCGATACACCAGTTGATAGCGATAAATATGATTGCATAGAGACATGATGCCAATGTTGCATCGCCAACAACTGTTACCAAGAAATCATTATAGATAAACGATTTGATTGATGTGCCGCCAATCTTGATTGTAGCAAAAAGAATGCCCAATACGCCACCAAGCACATACATAAACAAGGGGTTGATGCCAAATGCTTCAAAGAAACGACACCATTTTTTATATCCTTTGATATCAATAATCCAAATCAAGAGTGCCAACATTGTTGACGCCAAGCCGCATGTTACTACTGCAAATGTTGGTGTCCACAATTTTTTATTGATGGGTATTGCATAGTCAAACAAGAAACCGATAAACATCAAGATCGCACCGATGATAAACAAGCGGTTGACGCGCATATTAATGTCTTTCACTTCCATCATCTTCATTCCGGCCCAGAAACCAATGAGAACGTGTGCGATTGAGGGAATTGTGCTCAACAAACCTTCGGGGTCAAGGGCCAATCTGACACCGTCAACAGTGTCTTTATACATGTGGTCTACACCAAGAACTGCACGGTCAATAATTGACACAATGTTTTCTTCAGAGAACACAAGGCCGTTGCAACAAAGCAACACCACGCCATAGCCAAGTAGCAATGTTGCAATCACCCACAAAATGTGACGACAACGCAACACCAATACGATCAATGATGCAAAGCCATAGCACAATGCCAAACGTGGCATTACGCCAAGAATGCGCAGCGTACTGAACGAATTGGCTGCTTCGGCCAATGACTTACCGCCGGCCAAACCATAACACAACTTGCTAAACCACGCAATGGCCAAGCCGATTGCAAAGATTACAACTGTGCGGCGAATAATCTTCACAAACAAAGGCCATGAAAGTTTGAATTCAAATTTACGTAACGAGATAAATGTTGAAATCCCCATGATGAACATAAAGAAAGGGAAAATCAAGTCGGTGGGAGTCAAACCGTGCCAAGGTGCATGTCCCAACGGAGCATACATGTTGCTCCACGAGCCAGGATTGTTCACAAGAATCATGCCCGCGATAGTGATACCGCGAAGAATGTCAAGTGCAAGCATTCGCTGACTTTGTTTTTTTACTACTTCTGCCATATTTATTATTTTTTTGATTTCGTACAACTATCTACCAAGTAAGCAATTGATTTGTAGGGAACACCACTGTTGGTTGACAAACCAATTTCACACGTACGGCTATTTGAGTAACCGGCTTTGACACCTGCTTTCTCAATTTGTGGACGCAACTTGCGAAGAGCATACTTGTTCATATCGGGCAACATAAAGCCTTTGTCACCGGCAAAACCGCAACAACCGATTTCGGTGGGAACAACCACATTGCGTGAACATTTGCTTGCCAAGCCAACAATCTTGGTTGCCAAGCCCATGCGGCGTGACGAACAAGTCACATGGATTGCTACAGGCTCATCAGTGGGTTCAAACACCAATTCGGGAGCCAAGAAATCGTGAATAAACTCGGCGGGTTCATAAAGGTGCATGCTCTTGATGTGGTCGCGCATGCGGTGCAAACAAGGACTTTGGTCGCAAAGTACCGGATATTTACCGTTTTCCGATGCTTTAAGCAATGCCGCTTCAAGTTCTGACGTTTTGCGATTAGCAATATCGGGCATACCCTTACTTTCCCAGATCATACCGCAACAAAGGTTTTTCATTCCTTCGGGGAAAATCACTTCATAGCCTGCTTTGTTACAAAGTTTAATCATCACATCAACAAGCGGAGCGATTTTCTTACCTGGTTCACGCGAAACGCCCATTGTCTGATTAATACAACTGGGGAAATAAACCACTTTCTTATCGGCGGGTTTAACTTCTTCTTTGGGTGAATAGAATGCGCCGGGCAATTCGGGAGTCCACAATGGCATTCCCACTTTGTGGAGCATTCCGCCCAAGGCTTTCACACCACCATTACCCAACACTTTTCCGGCAACATTTGCCACCGACAATGCGGGGCGCAACACGCCTGTGATAAGTTTGAGGTTTTTGGCTGCAAAATCACCAATTTTGTAGCCCATGCTACCCTGTGGCAACGCAGCCTGACGCAAGTCATGAATCATTTCGCCGGTATTGTTACCCATCGGACACGATGTGCTACACAATCCATCGCCGGCACATGTATTGTTGCCAAGTTCCTTAAATTGTTTTTCAAGACGGGCCAAGCGAGCAGGGTCTTCGCCAGTTGTGCGCAAGCGAGTGATTTCGCGTTGAGCCACAATGCGTTGACGAGCCGACAATGAATAACCACAAGTTACACAGTTAACCTCGCAGAAACCACATTCGATACATTTGTCAACATGAGGATTGGTTAAAGGCAGCGGTTTCAAGCCTTTGATGTAACATTCGGGGTCATCATTAAAGATTACACCAGGATTCAATATATTGTTGGGGTCAAAGAGGTCTTTCACCTTCTTCATGTAAGACCATGCTTTTTCGCCACATTCTTTTTTCACAAACGGAGCCATATTGCGACCTGTACCATGCTCGGCTTTCAACGAACCGTCATATCGGTCAACAACGAGGCGTTCGACTGCAAGCATAAGATTTTTGTAACGGTCAATCTCGGCTTGTGAGTCAAATGATTGAGAGATGATAAAGTGATAGTTGCCTTCAAGAGCGTGACCATAGATACAAGCATCGTTGTAACCGTTTTCTTGAAGCAATGCCTGCAACTCAACAGTTGCTTCGGGAAGATCATCGATGTGGAACGCCACATCTTCAATGAGCACAGTTGAGCCCAAAGGACGTGTTGCACCCACTGAGGGGAAGATACCTGAACGAATTTTCCAATACTCTGAATATTCTTCAGGCTTATCGGTAAAATAAGCAGGTTTGTAAAGGTTGAAAGGCTTGAGAATTTCAAGTATTTCGTTGATATTTTTCTGCAATTCTTCGGGCGTATCAGCCTTTGTTTCGGTAAGAACGGCAGTGAGGCCCTCGCCTGTGGGGTCATTTACAGCCGAGAGTGATTTTTTGTCAAGAAGTTCGGCACCAAATACCGGACCTTTTTTCATTGCTACAACAGCCTTACAAGCCTCTTTCAAATCGCTGAAATAGAGCATTGCACTTGCTGAGCAAGGATAGAGATGAGATGTATTTACTGTAATTTCAGAAAGGAATGCAAGCGTACCTTCTGAGCCCACCATTGAGTGAGCAATGATTTCATAAGGGTCGCGATAAGTGACAAAAGGCAACAAGTTCAAACCGGTAACATTCTTGATGCTATATTTGTACTTGATGCGTTTTACCAATTCTTCATCGGCACAGATTTCATCGCGCAACTTCATGATGCCGTCTATAAATTGTGGTTTGAGGCGGGCAAATACCGCGCGAGAGCGGTCGTCGCCTGTGTCAAGCACAGTACCATCGGCAAACACGATGCGAACTGAGTTCAAAATCTTATCGCTATTGGCATGTGTACCGCAGTTCATACCCGATGCATTGTTGATGACAATACCACCTACCATCGCCGATTTCTTTGATGCGGGGTCGGGAGCAAACATGCGGTTGTAGGGCTTGAGGTATTCATTTACCTGCGCGCCTATGATACCGGGTTGCAATTTAACAGTAGAGGCATCGGGAGAGATTTCATAATCCTCCCAATGCTTTCCTGCTACTATAAGTATTGAGTCACTAATGGCTTGTCCCGACAAACTTGTGCCGGCAGCGCGGAATGTTACAGGCAATTTGAGGCGAGTTGCTATTTGAAGCAAGCGAGAAACCTCATCTTCATTTTTTGAGCGTACAACAATCTTGGGGATCATACGGTAAAAACCCGCATCTGTGCCCCATGTGAGACAGCGCAAATCATCGGTGTATATACGGTCTTTATCAACAAATGTTTTAATCTCGTCAATAAATTGTTTATATGACAATTCCATAGGTGACTTCTTTTTGATTCTTATTACTTATAAAGATAATATTTGCTTGATTTAGCTTTAAATGCGTCAACATCTTTGTTCCAATAGTCAATGATGTCGGCAACTTTGTAATTTTTAGAGAAAAGGATGCGAATTTGGTCTGTACCACACACCTTGTCAAACATATTCCAACGGTTGCCCAATGTACCTTGTCCGTCTTCGTCAAGGAGGCGTTTGTCGGGATACATTTCAGCAAGAATTTCCATTGCGTGGAATTGAACCATAGTCAATTCACAGTCAAGCACGTCGGTTACATAAAGTTGAACACCTTGAAGGTTTTCGCCTTTACCTACACTATAATAGGGCTTGATGTAAATGGGACGGAACATGATACCTTTAAGGTTCAAAGCATTCAATCGGTTGCAAAATTCGTTTGCATCAATCCAAGGAGCACAAATCAACTGGAAGGGCATTGTGTAACCAACACCGATTGACACAAAATACAATTCGCCGATAATACCTGTTGTGGGGTAATAGATAGCCGATTGAGGATAGGGTTGGTGGGGAGAAGGCAAAATCCAAGGCATGCCTGTTTGGTCAAATGTCATGTAACGGTGCCAGCCGGTCATAGGCACAACGGTCAATTTTGTTTTTTTGCCGTCTTTCAACATTCCGTCATTGAGCATCAACGCAAGCTCGCCGGGAGTCAAACCATAAAGATAAGGAATCTTGAATTGGCTAACCAATGAATAGAAACCATCTTCAACCAAGTTACCTTCAACTTTCAAACCTGAAAGGGGGTTGGGACGGTCAAGAACCATAAACTCTTTACCGTTTTCGGCACATGCTTCCATGCACAAACCCATTGTGCTGATAAATGTGAACGAGCGGCAACCGTTGTCCTGAATGTCATAGACAAGCACATCAACATCTTTGAGCATTTCTGCCGAAGGCTTTTTGTTCTTGCCATACAATGAGTAAACAGTTACGCCTGTTTTTGAGTCAACATAAGTGTCCACTTTCTCGCCGGCAGCGATATCGCCACGAACACCGTGTTCGGGGCTATAAAGTGCTGTGAGTTTCACACCGGGAGCATTAGCAATGATATCGATAGTCGATACCAAGTTGTTATCAACACCGCTGGGATTGGTAATCAAACCCACACGTTTGCCTTGCAACTGCGCGAAACCGCCGTCACGAAGTGTTTCAACACCTGGTTTTACTTGTGCCGAAGCAGCCATTGCCACGAGGGCAATGGCAAGCGTCATTATTTTTTTCAACATAGAGTTCATCTGTGTTTTAATTACTCTTTAGGTTGAGCTTCTTTAGCACCATATTTGGGGTCGATGTGACGACGAACAAGGCCTGTTACAACCCATGTTGCAATGTTACAAGCGAGTACCCACCAGAAGAACATGATGTAAGAGTTGCCGAGAAGGCTTTCTTTGATCCAACCAGCAGCCATACCGGGGAGCATCATACCAAGAGCCATGAATGCTGTACAGATAGCGTAGTGTGATGTTTTGTAGGGGCCGTCAGCAAAGTACATCATGTAAAGCATGAATGCTGTGAAACCGAAACCATAAGCAAATTGTTCGAGAATGATTGCAGAGAAAATAATCATGCGGTCACCCCACAATGCATAGTCAGGTTGGAAGTTAGAAAGAATGATGTAAGCAACACAGTTGAGTGAAGTTGCGAGAGCCATGGGCCAAATCCATTTTTTCAAACCACCGTTTGATGCGCAGATACCACCGATGATACCACCGATTGTAAGACCCACAATGGCAAGAGTACCGTATGCAAAACCTACTTCACTTTGAGTCATGCCAAGACCACCAGCTTCGCGTGCAGCGAGGAGGAAGGGTTGACAAAGTTTCACTACCTGTGCTTCGGGAAGACGATAGAGAAGCATGAAGAGCATTGCGAGAATAACATGTTTCTTTTGGAAGAATGTAACGAATGAGCCTGAGAATTCTTTAACGATATCACCAACTGTTTTCTTTTTAGCATCACCTTGACCAACAGCCTTGTCAGCAGTAGGAGCAGGGAGAATGAAAGCGTGATAGAGTGATACAATAGCAAAGAATGCAGCGCAAATGATTACAGTGTATTTCCAACCGAGGGCAACATCACCAGTTTGAGTTTGGAGAATACCGGCAAGAATAACGAGACCACCTTGACCAAACACGTTAGCACAACGGTAGAATGTTGAACGGATACCCACAAACATACTTTGTTCTGCTGTGTTGAGAGCAATCATGTAGAAACCGTCAGATGCGATATCGTGAGTTGCTGAGCAGAATGCTGTAATAAAGTAGAAGAACAAGCACAACATGAATGAACTTACAGGTACACCTGCTGCGATTTCTTCTTTATTGGGCAACGGAAGAGTGAATGCGATTGCTGCGAGACCAACAGCCACACAGATTTGCATTGTTACTGTCCACCAGCGTTTTGTGCGAATAATATCTACAATAGGACCCCAGAAAGGCTTGATTACCCAAGGCAAATAAAGCCAACCAGTGTAAAGAGCAGCATCAGTTTCTGACATACCGAGCTGAGTAAAGAGCACCATTGTCACCATGTTGATGAAGATGAACGGAATGCCCTGTGCAAAGTAGAGCGTAGGAATCCACGCCCAAGGATTGCGTTTTGTTTTTCCCATTTTATTTGTTTTTTTTGATTAATACATTTTTTCGATATCAGCATCAACAAAGTAATGCAACAAGATTTTGTCGTAGGGATAACCTTTGGCACCCATCACAGCAGCACCGATTTGGCACAAGCCCACTCCGTGGCCCCAACCGGCGCCATAGAGAGTGAATGTTGAGGGAAGACCATTAGCATCAGCCTCGCCTTTTTCAACTACGAATGCCGAGCTGTAAAGGTGAGATGTTGACAATGTGCGACGAATTTCGAGCTCTTTACCGATAGTCAAAGTTTTCTTTGTACCAACGATTTTGAGTTTATACAATCGGCCTGATGTACCGCGTGCGATGGGCACAAGGTCAACGATGTTTCCGAAGTCGATACCTGAGCGGTTAAATGCCAATTTTGACAATTCGTCTTGGCCATAAGTAACTTTCCAACGATAGAAGTCGGTAGTTTCTTGGTCATAGTTGTTGAGCACTTGAGAGAGGATTTCGGCATCGGCAGTGTTGCAGAATGCTTCGGGACGCGACATAATCCACTCATGAGCATTTTCTTCAACTGTCAAATCGGGGAAATCGGTTTCGTTTTCACCGTCGCGACGAGCTTCAAGGTAGTGATAGTGAACGGGTTCCCAGCAGTTTTCAAACTCTTCATAAACACCGCCACAGCACTTTGAGAAGCGAGCGTCACACAATTGACCATCATACATCAAAACCTGACCGCGAGTAGCAGCGATTGCTTGACGCACAGTTTCGGTTGAAGCACGAGTGATACCTTGATAACGCTGACAGTGGTCGTCGGCACACACATCAAAGTTGATGTGGTCTTCACGGTCATACCACTTGATCATTTCGTCTTCAGTAGCTTTCTCTACAGCCGAATATTGTTCACCGGCATCTACAATGCGCTTGTTCTTGTCAATTTGAGCCAAGAGCCAGCTACGTGAGATAACTGCGTGAGCTTTAAGCAATTCGAGAGAAGCTGTTGCGCTCATTTCTGATGAAATCACACTCAACAAGTAATCTTCAACGCCAAGAATATTCACAGCAGTGATGCCACCGTGTTCGATAATAAGTTTCAGTGCACCTTGAAATCTCTGGGTTTCTTTACGCTCCCAGTGGAAGTTCACACCGATAGTAACTTCTTCCAATTCGATGACCGAATTTTCGCCATCGGGAAGAAACAGCAATTCCTGGTAGGTATTTCCCTGCCAGGAGATAGCTCCGTCGACATAGGTTGCCACTTGGCGACCGTCTACCGACATATCACCGAGGTGATATCCCCCCATAAGAGAGAATTTCACCTCAGGAACTGTCATTATGCCGACCTTAATTTTAGGTTCATTAGCACTCATTATTAATAATGTGTTATTTGAGCGATTCAACTACTTGGTTGACAGTTTCAGCATCGAGACACAACTCATCAAAGAGTGTCTTAATCAATGCTGCATCAACTTTATTGAAGTCTTTTTCCAAAGGAGTAATGAACACACCACCCATATCAACTGAAGCGGGGCTCAAAAGCATTTTGTCATCACCTTCAGTGCCGTAGAACGACGGACGGTGACGGCGACGAGGAATAACCACGAGACGAACACCGGCTGCTGTTGCATAGCACAAGAGGTTCATCATGGGTTCTTTTTCGCCTTCGGGCACGGGAAGAGCGTCATACAAACGATCGAAAAGGCGTTGACCAGCTTGTGAGTCTTCGGCGTCGATAACAAAAACATTCAAGGGAAGAGTGTCACAAACAGCGAGCACAGCATCGCCATCGGTAGCAACAGTTTTGAGTTCGGCAGCTTCGAGAGCTTCGCCGATAGTCAAGAAGTCGCTGTTACCAGCTTGGAAGTGCATGTGGTCGGGTGCTGATGCGCCACACTTGGGACCATTATAGAATACTGTATATTCGTCGAGTTCGCGTGCAAGGTCCATCATATCGGCAATGCGACCTTTGATTAATTGGTCAACATGGCCCATATCGGGAATTGTCAAGTGGCGGGGGAAGATAGGGAAAGGGTTGATAAGAATAATATAACCGTTGCCCCACTCAATGCCGCGTTGCACCGAGGGACGATTTTCGCCACAAAGGAAACATTTGCGTTCGGCAAGAGATTTTGCGTCAACCTTGGCTGATGACGACACGATGCGTGCAGGGTTAAACTGCACTTTGATTTTCATACCATCAACGTCAAGTTCTTTAACCTTAACGCCTTCCAATGCTTTGAAATTATCGGCAGCAGTGGGCCATTCGCCCAACTGCTCACCGATGAATTTATTGATTTGTTCTGAGTTAACCACCTTTGTCTCGATTATTTGTTTTTGTTCAATTCAACACGAGCTTGGAGTTCCCAAGTGCGGATACGGTCTTTGTAAAGGTTGTTAGCGTTTGTCTTATTGATGTCCAAAGCGTGGTCAGAGTTATCTTCCCAACGACGGCAGAAGTAAACAACGTCATAAACGCGACCGATTTGATAGTGACGAGAGAAAGCAAGACCGAGAGCGTAGTCTTCACCATAGCTTGTGTTAGGCACATTGATTTCACGAAGCATGGGAGTATAGAATGCACGAGGTGCGCCAAGACCGTTGATGCGGAGCGCATTGTTACGGCCGTTTTCGGGAGTCCATTCTTTGTGGTCGATTACGCCGGGAGGAATCATTTGCATGTTGATGTCGGTAAGCATATAAGTACCTACTACCATTGAGCAGTTTTGTTCGTAGAATGCACCAACCATCTTAGCAAGAGTATTTTCATCAGAGTAAACGTCGTCAGAGTCAAGTTGAACTGCGAATTTACCACATTTTGGGTGATTTACACCAGCGTTCCAGCAACCACCGATACCGAGGTCATCACGTTCTGGAATGATGTGGATAAGACGTTCGTCATCTTTGAATTCATCGATAGCTTCAGTTGTACCGTCAGTACTACCGTTGTCGATTACGATAAGGTTGAATTTGAAATCAGTTTTTTGAGCGAGAACACTCTTGATAGCGTCACGAACTGTGCGAACACGGTTACGAACAGGAATGATAACTGATGCTTCATATTCAAAGTCTCCTTGGTCGAAGTTAATTTCTTTGAATTTTGGTTCAAGGTAGCCACCGATTTTTTTGAGGTGATCGGTACAAGCTTGTTCCATTTCAATTTGCACACCACGATTTTTAGGATCTACATAGCTGAAGTGAGACTCACCTTCAGTAGCTACAGGAAGTGCAATTTCAGTATAAAGATATTCGTTAATGTGAACGAGGTCACCTTGACGAGATACTTTCAAACGAAGGTCATAAAGACCAGCTGCAGTATATTCCACATCAATCTCAGCAGCAGCAGCTTTCAATGCTGTAGTGTTGAAGAAAAGAACTGAACCAAAGTTGAAGTCATCTCGAAGTGAACCGAATTGATAGTCGATTACAGGAGCGTTAGATTTTTTGCCGTCAACTACTTCATAGCTATCAGCATATACCATAGCAGCTTTAGAGTCAGTAGCAAGACGAACCATACGTTCGAGAGCCAAATAACCCATTACTAAGTTGTTATACTTTGTATAAAGGAGTGTAAAATCGCCTTCTGCAGCAGCAGCGATTTTTTTCATGGTAGCTGAGCTATTAAGAGCATCAATGTTGATTACTTCACAACCTTCTACGGCAGCGGCGTTAGCATCTGTGGCAAGAAGGTAGATTTTTGTCACTAAAGCATTTTGACGAAGGCCGTCAACAGTTGCTTGCACTTGCTGAGCGTCAGCATAAGGAATAAAACAGTTGATAGTTTTCATTGTTAATGTATTAATAAAAGTGATTTATAATTATTTAATTATTTCGTTT
>JAFPCM010000057.1 GCA_017390185.1 Muribaculaceae bacterium | reverse complement strand
CTGCTCTCGCTAACAACGACTTCGCAAAAGCAAAAGAACTCTGCGCTAAACAAAAAGGTTCAGTTGCTGCTGTAGTTTCTCAAGCAATCAACAGCTACGAAGAAATGGACAAAAACACAGTTCTCTCTAAAGAACAAAAAATCGCTAACATCCAAAAATCAATCGAAGAAGCAACTGCTCTTGAAATGCCTTCTCTCCAACAGAACCTCCCCATCGTTGCTACTATGACAACTCTCGGTACTCTCGTGGGTCTTCTCGGTACTGTAATCGGTATGATCAAATCATTCCAAGCTCTTTCTGCTTCTGGTGCTCCCGACTCAACTGCTCTTTCTGCTGGTATCTCTGAAGCGCTTATCAACACTGCATTCGGTATCGCTACTGGTGCATTTGCGGTAATCGGTTACAACTTCTATACTAACAAAATCGACCACCTCACTTACGCTATCGACGAAATCGGTTTCTCAATCGTTCAGTCTTTCGCTGCTTCTCACTAATCCCTCATTTACAACAAATTAAATTGTACAATAATTTAAATTAAGTAAATATGGGAAAAGTAAAAATTAAAAGAAAGAGTACGCTCATCGACATGACCGCGATGAGTGACGTGACTGTTCTTTTGCTTACTTTCTTCATGTTGACTTCAACTTTCTTGCAGAAAGAACCCGCAACTGTTATCACACCTTCTTCAGTTTCTGAAATCAAGGTGCCCACTGCAAACCTCGTTACAATCCTTGTATCAGGTGCCGGCGTGGATGGTGATGGCAAACGCGACGCTTCTGTTGAAGGTAAAATCTTCATCTCTGTAGCAGGTGACGTTGACTCTACCTTCTCTAGCGAAAACGTTCGTGAAGCGGTTCTTATTGAAGCTGTTACCAACTACAACAAATTGCACAAGAACAACCCTGTCGAACTCACTAACGCTCAAGTTAAAGCATTCTCTAAACTCAACATGTTTGGTTTGAAGTTCTCTGAACTCCCCAAATTCTTGGAAATGGAGGTTGCTGAACAAGACGAAGTGATGAAACACCTCGATAACCCTGTCGTTGGTATTCCCATCGACAACAACCGAGACATGAACAAACCCAACGAATTCCAAATCTGGATGCGCGCTATTTATAATGTAGCTGAAGCTAACAAAGATATGGGTAACGATGCGTTTGCTTCTGCTCTCCGTCGCTCTGGCGAAGGTATCGCGGTGAAAGCAGATAAGGACACTCCTTACTCTACAATTCACAATGTACTTGACAACTTGCAGACACTTAAATTGAACAAGTTCTCTTTGATGACTGCACTTAAAACTGAACAAGATTAATCATTATGGCACAAATAGAACAATCCGATAAAGGCGGCAAAGGCAAAAAAGGCGCCCAGAAAAAGATGGCTATCCATGTGGACTTTACTCCCATGGTGGACATGAACATGCTTCTGATTACGTTCTTCATGCTTTGTACCACTATGATTAAATCACAGACTCTGCAAATTGCGCTTCCATCTAACGAAAAAGTGGAAGAAGCTCAGCAGAATAAGACAAAGCAGTCAGAAGCTATCACTTTGATCCTTGACACCGAACGTGATGCAGACGGTAATGTTATGATGGACCTCGAAACAGGCAAACCCAAACATACTGTTTACTATTACGAAGGTAAACCCGTAGTTGACGACGAAAATAAAGACGGTATTATTGACAACCCCAATATTAAAGTCGAAAAATTCATCGGCAACTCTAACACTGGTGAAACATTTGGTATTCGTAACATTCTTCACAATCGCAACAAACAAGTTCTTGAAAAAATCAATGTTCAAAAAGAAAAATGGAGAAATAAAGAACTTACTGACGAAGAATATCAAGCATTGGCTAAAGACATCCGCAATGACTCTACATTGGTTCGCCCTGTAGTTATCATCAAGGCTGGTCCCAACGCTTCTTACGAAAGCCTTATCAGCGCTCTTGACGAGATGCAGATTAACCAAATCTCACGCTATCAGATCGACAATATCAATGGCGTAGACTCTGCTCTCATCATCTCTTACAAGACTCTCAACGGAATCAAATAATGATGATAGACTATATTATTAACTATTAAAAACTGAAGATTATGGCTAAAGATGTAGATCTTTCATCAAAAGAATGGTGTGACATTATTTTTGAAGGCAAAAATAAAGAGTTTGGTGCTTACCAAATGCGTAAGACATCTGAAGCTCGTCACAATAAGGCAATGATTGCCGTTTTGGTTTTCGCTGCAGTTATTTTCATCCTCCCCTTCTTGATTAACACAATCATCCCCGAGCCTGAAGCAGACATTACTGCTGAAGCCGACCAACAATTGGTGAGCGTGGTTACTGAAGAAGCTGAAGAAGAAGAACCCGAAGAAGAGCTCGAACGTATCGAAGAACAAAAACCCGAAGTACTTCCCGAAGAAGTACTCAACACTGTAAAAGTAACTGAGCTTGCTATCGTTGACGACGACCAAGTTAAGGCCGAAGACGAAATCAAGACTCAAGATGAACTTCAACAGACAGAAACAGCTTTCGGTCAAACAGACTTTGACAAAGGTACTGACGACTTGAACGTTGTTCGCGAGTACAAGGAAGAAATCGTGGTTGAAGAAAAGAAAGAAGAACAAGTATTTACCGCAGTAGAACAAATGCCCCAATTCCCTGGTGGCGATGCTGAATTGATGAAGTATATTTCAAGCAACATCAAATATCCTACTATGGCAATGGAAAACAACATCCAAGGTCGTGTAGTTGTTCAGTTCGTTGTAACCAAAACTGGTAAAATCGGCGAAGTTAAGGTTGTTCGTTCTAAAGACCCCGACCTTGACAAAGAAGCTGTTCGCGTGGTTAAATCACTCCCCAACTTCATCCCTGGTAAGATGAATGGTCAGGCTGTGAACGTATGGTACACATTGCCTATCACATTCAAACTCCAAGGTATCTAATCTTTCGATTACACAATCCTTACATAAAAAAGCCGTTCCTTTTGGAGCGGTTTTTTTTATTTCCCCATACAGGCACTTGGATTTGCATTGTTTATCATCGGCAAATTGACTGCGACTAGGGTTCTACAACAGAAATTGATGTGATTCTTGTTGGTGACCCAACAGTTAGCACCTTGCAAATTGAGTAAAAACCGACAAAACCTTTCATTATCCCACGAATCTTTACTATATTTGCAGTAACTTTGGTTTGGTGTGGACATTTAGCGCACACCCGATACTTATTAATAACGCAACTAAATGAAGACAGGACTTATTATAAGATTTGCATGCCTCACAGCTCTTTGGATATTGCTGTGCTACCTTGTGATTTCAACACGCGGACTTAACTTTTGGACCTTGTTTGCCATCGTTGTTTCGGGTGTACTAGTCTTTGTTCCCAATTATAAAAAGCACATTCGCGGTAATAATGGAAATGAGCGAAAACAACATAAATAACAATAACGAGGCTACCGATATACTCAGCACTATCAACTCGCCCGACGACCTTCGCAAGTTATCGTCCGACAAGTTGCCACAATTGTGTGAAGATATTCGCAAATTTCTCATCAGTTCACTGTCAACCAATCCAGGTCACTTTGCGTCAAGCATGGGGGCTGTTGAGTTGACCGTGGCTTTGCACTATGTGTTTAACACTCCTTACGACCGCATCGTTTGGGACGTAGGCCACCAAGCCTATGGCCACAAACTTCTCACAGGCCGTCGTGACGCGTTTGACACCAACCGCAAATTGGGCGGACTCTGCGGCTTCCCTACCCCCGAGGAAAGCGAATATGACACCTTCACAGCCGGACATGCGTCCAACTCTATCTCTGCTGCCCTCGGCATGGCAGTTGCATCGGAATTACACGGCGAAAGCCCTCGTCGCAATGTCGTTGCTGTTATTGGCGACGCATCAATCAGTGGCGGACTCGCTTTTGAAGGCATCAACAACGCTGCCAACACCCCCAATAACTTGCTCATCATTCTCAACGACAACGACATGTCAATCGACCGCAATGTGGGCTCGTTAAACTCTTATTTGGCACATCTCTCAACTTCAAAGAGCTACAACTCTGTAAGATATAACGTCTACAAATTTTTGCGCCGATTAGGCTTGATTTCAGAGCGCAAACGCGGTTTCATCATGCGTTTCAACAATAGTTTGAAATCATTGCTCTCACGCCAGCAAAACATCTTTGAAGGTCTCAACATTAGATATTTCGGTCCGTTTGACGGACACGACATTCACCGCATTGTCAGAGTGTTGCGAGATATTAAAGACATGCAAGGTCCGCGCATCTTGCACCTTCGCACAGTCAAAGGCAAAGGCTATGCACCTGCCGAAGACGACCCCGCTACATGGCACGCTCCCGGCAAATTTGACCCCGATACCGGCGAATTGCTCGGCGGCAATAGCGACAAACCTCAACCATTGAAATATCAAGATGTATTTGGCCACACAATGGTGGAACTTGCATCTAAAAATGATAAAATCGTAGGCGTAACTGCAGCCATGCCTTCGGGCACATCTATGAGTATCTTGCAAGAAGCCTACCCCGACCGAGTGTTTGACGTAGGTATCTCCGAAGGTCATGCCGTAACCTTCTCTGGCGGATTGGCCAAAGACGGCATGCGCCCCTACTGCGCCATTTACTCATCATTCCTTCAACGCGCCTATGACCACATCATTCACGATGTGGCAATACAGAAACTTCCCGTAACTTTCTGTATTGACCGTGCAGGAATTGTGGGCGAAGACGGCGTTACCCACCATGGTGCATTTGATTTGAGTTACTTGCGTTGCATTCCCAACTTGACCGTATCGGCTCCAAGCGACGAACGCACTTTGCGCAACTTGCTTTATACCGCTCAGTGTGACAACCACGGCCCTATCGCCATTCGATATCCGCGCGGCAAAGGCCACACCGTTGAATGGAAAACGCCAATGGAGCAGCTTGAAATAGGACGCGGTCATAAACTCGCCGACGGCAACGATATTGCCATTCTATCGCTCGGACCTATCGCCAACGCAGTGAAACAGGCCATTAAGCGAGCCGAAGCCGACGGCATCACTGTTGCCCACTACGACATGATATTCCTAAAGCCCATAGACCAAAACATTTTGCGTGAAGTGGCTTTGAAAGGTTGCCCCATCATCACTATCGAAGACGGCACAATCACTGGCGGATTGGGCTCAGCTGTTGCCGAATGGATGAACGACAACAAATTCAAGCCCATAATCAAACGCATGGGCATTCCCGATCGTTTTATATATCACGGCAGCGTGGCTCAATTACACCACATTTGCGAGATTGACCACGAAGCGATATACAACGCTATTCTGAAACTAAAGCACGACAAACAATGAAGATAGTAATCGTCGGAGCAGGAGAAGTTGGCTCTCACTTGGCCAAACTATTATCCAGAGAAGATCAAGACATTGTGTTGGTTGACAAAGACGCCAACCGCCTTGCTAATCTTGACGCCAATTACAACCTGATGACATTGTGTGGCAGCCCCACCTCTTTTAGCACAATGAGAGAAGCGGATGTTGACCATTGCGATCTTTTCATTGCAGTAACTCCATATGAGACAACCAATGTCACTGCATGTGCAATGGCCAAAAGCATTGGAGCAAAGAAAACCGTGGCTCGCATCGACAACTATGAGTTTATGGTTGACGAGAGCCAAGAGTTTTTCACCCAAATTGGCGTTGATTACCTGATTTACCCCGAGTTTCTTGCAGCACAAGAAATTATGACATCGCTTAAACGATCTTGGGTAAGACATTGGTTTGAGCTCCACGACGGCGAAATCATATTGGTTGGAGTGAAATTGCGCGACAACGCTCCATTAATTGGCAAGCAACTTAAAGAGTTGGCTTTTGTGCAACGCAGTTTTCACATCTCAGCCATCAAACGCAACCACGAGACAATCATTCCTCGTGGCGACGACATTATTCGCGCAAACGACATTCTATATTTCACTACCACACGCGACCATGTTGATGACTTGCTTGACCTTTGCGGTAAAGTTCAACACGAAATTAACCGCGTGCTCATTATGGGCGGTAGCCGCATAGCCATTCGCTTGGCCGCATTGGCTGGCAACGAATACTCGTTCAAAATCATTGAGAGTAACCTTGAAGTGTGCAAGGCCCTTCCCGAAAAGTGTCCAAACTGCGAGATCGTTCACGGCGATGCCCGCGACTTTGACGTATTGAGAGAAGAAGGCATAGAAGACTTTGACGCATTTATAGCACTTGCCGAGAGCTCTGAGGCCAACATCTTGGCATGCCTGACAGCCAAAGAATTTGGCGTTGACAAGACCATTGCCGAAGTTGAAAACATTCAATTCATCTCAGAAGCCGAAGGTCTCAACATCGGCACAATCATCAACAAGAAGCTCCTCGCCTCAAGCAAGATTTTCCAAATTTTGCTCGATGCCGACATCAACTCGTCAAAGTGTCTTGCACTCACCGATGCCGAAGTGGCCGAAATTGAGGCTAAGCCAAAATCAAAAATCACACGTGCCGCCGTTAAGGATCTTAATCTGTCACGCGACATGACCATTGCAGGTCTCATTCGCGATGGACAAGGCATGCTCGTTAACGGTAACACCGTCATACAACCAGGCGACCATGTTGTGGTGTTCTGCCTCACAGGTGCTATTCACAAAGTGGAAAAACTATTTAATTGATACCTAAACCATGCCAATGTACAAATCGCGCGCAAAAGTCAATCTGCCGGTGCTCATGAGAGTTACCGGATGGCTTTTAATGATCGAAGCGGCATTTATGTTGTTTCCGTTGTTGACTTGCCTCGTCTATGGCGAGAGCGATTACATGGCTTTTCTCATTGCGACAGCAATCACTGCAACCGTTGGCGGAGCTATGACATTTCTCATCAAGCCCACACGCAACGACATGGCAAAGCGCGAAGGATTTTTGCTCACAGCCCTTGTGTGGGTAATCTTCTCGCTTTTCGGCATGATACCCTTCCTTTTATCATCGACCCACTACTCTATTAGCGACGCCTTTTTTGAAGCCATGTCGGGCTTTACCACCACAGGCGTATCGGCATTGAGCAGCGTTGAGCAATTGTCTCACGGCTTGCATTTGTGGCGATGCCTCATGCAATGGATTGGAGGTATGGGGATTATCCTTTTCACGCTTGCAGTAATTCCGATGCTCAACCACTCGGGTGGAATGCAGATGTTTAACGCCGAGGTTACAGGCATCACACGCGACAAAATTAGACCTCGAGTAAGTCAAACAGCCAAGTCATTGTGGCTTATCTATTTCTTGTTTTCTGTCACATTGTGTTTGTTGCTTTGGGCCGGACCGATGGATTTTTTTGACAGTATGTGCCACGCATTGAGCTCAATGTCAACAGGCGGATTCTCAACACGCGATGCCGGCATTGCAGCATGGGAGTCAAACTATCTCAAAATCGTTCTTATCGTGTTCATGTTCATCGGCGGTATCAACTTTGCGCTGATTTACAAGGCATCGGTGGGCGATTTCAAAAGCTTCAGAGAAAACGACTCGTTCAAAGCATATCTCAAAATTATCGGCCTCGCACTGATTGCATTTATCATAGCAATCATTTTCAGCGGTCAAGCCGTTAGTTGGGAATCGGTGACCATTGACCCGTTATTCCAGATAGTGTCGGCATTATCATCAACCGGATACACAACTTCGGCCTTTGAAAACTGGGGTACATTTATACTTTTAGTCACATTTATACTGATGTTCTTTGGCGCATGTGCCGGCTCAACAAGTGGTGGTGCAAAGATTGACCGATTGATATTTATGCTCAAAAACCTGCGCAACGAGGTGCACCATTGCATACAGCCCAATGCCATATTATCTGTGCGTGTCAACGGCCGCGTAATCGCCCCCGAATTGGTGTCAAAGGTAATGGCATTCTTGTGGATATATGTGCTCATCATCATAGCCGGCGGTGTGATTTTGACATCATTAGGAATGTCAATG
>JAFPCM010000056.1 GCA_017390185.1 Muribaculaceae bacterium | reverse complement strand
TGGCGTTGACCCCTACTACCTCGCAATGTGTGCGCAACGCTTTGGCTACAACCCCGAGATTATTCTTGCCGGTCGTCGCATGAACGACGGCATGGGTAATTATGTAGCTACTCAAACAGTGAAACTTATGGTGAAAAAAGGCATAAATGTGAGCCATAGCAAAATCGCCATCTTCGGTTTCACTTTCAAAGAAAACTGTCCCGATGTGCGCAACACCAAAGTTATCGACATCTACAACAGCCTCAAAGAATATGGCATCGACATCACTGTCTATGACCCATGGGCCAATGTTGCCGTTGCTCAACACGAATACGGCATTGAGCCTGTCAACACACTCAATCCCGAGCATCAATTTGACGCGGTTATCATGGCCGTTGCCCACAACGAGTTTAAGTCAATCGACATCAACGCCTTCCTCAAAGAGCAAAGCGTGGTTTATGATGTCAAATGGATAATTAACGATAAAGTTGACGGCAAACTATAACGATGGCTGAATCAACCAATGACATAAAACAGAAAGCAATCAAAGGCATGCTGTGGAGCTTTATCGAAAGATTTGGCTCTCTGCTCATCTTGTTTGTTTCAAATATCGCATTGGCGCGCATGCTGTCACCCGACGAGTTTGGCATTGTGGGCATTCTCATGGCCTTTGTCATGTTCTCGGCCATATTGGTTGACGGCGGGTTAGGCAATGCACTTGTTCAACGTCAAAACCTTACTAAAGACGATTGCTCAACAGTATTCTTTACCAACATTGCTGTGGCATTGGTTTGTTATGCATCGCTCTTTTTCGGTGCCGATTGGATAGCAGACTTTTTCAAGCAGTCCCAATTAAGCCAATTAATGCCCGTTATCGGCTTGGTGGTTATATTTGACGCATTCAGTGCCGTTCAGAACAATTTGCTAATCAAGGAAATCAACTTCCGCCGCATCGCATTTGTCAAAGTCGTGGCCGCCTTCTTGTCATCAGCGATAGCCGTTGTGATGGCTTTTTGCGGAATGGGCGTGTGGAGTTTGGTCGTTCAATATCTTGTCAACAGCGTAGCCAAATCTATTTTACTTTGGACTGCTACGACATGGTTGCCCACACTCACATTTAAATGGAAATCGTTTAAAGCACTCTTTGGTTACGGATCCAAGCTCCTGTTGGCATACTTGCTCAGCGAAGCATATCGCCATGCACAGGTATTGTTAATCGGCCGCTTTTTCCCAGCCAACCAAGTGGGACTATTCTCACAAGCCAAGCACTTGCAAGATGTACCCAACACCACAATTCTAACTGTGGTGAATCAGGTTACATTCCCCGTGTTCTCAAAAATACAAGACGATCTCTCGTTACTGAAAAAAGGATTGAGCCGAAGCATCAAGATATTGACATTCCTCAACTTCCCGCTCATGGCCATACTCATCATCACAGCCGAGCCTGTGTTTATGTTATTGTTTGGCGAGCAATGGATTGAAGCAGCGCCCTATTTCCAATGGCTCTGCGCCGGATTTGGCTTGCTGCTGGTTATCCACAACACCAATTTGAGTCTGCTCAAAGCAATCGGAAAAAGCGGAGTCGTGCTCACTCTTGAAATAGTCAAGAAGATTATCGGCGTTGCCCTCATTATCGCATTCTTCTTTATGGGATATGGTGTTCTGGGCATTTTGTGGGCATTGGCCATCAACTCTGTTATCGAGTTTTTCCTCAACGGATATTTTACAGGTAAATACACTGGCTATGGCATAATGGCACAAGCCCGCGACTTGTTCCCTGCTCTCATCTCGACCGCCATCACAAGTGCTGCCGTGTGGAGCATACCCCAATTTTTGCCCATGCACTATATCGCACAGATATTTGTGCAAGCCGCGGCATTCCTAGCTATATATGTGCTCGTGGCCCGAGTGTTCAAACTTGAAATTTTACAATATCTACTCACCGAAGTTAAAACACGCATCAAACGATAATGAAACAACGCATCAAAAACATATTGAGACCGCCCTACCAATTTGTGAGATATGTCGCTTTGCGATTTATCGCACACCGTCAATTCAAAGCTATTAAGCTCAACGACGGTCTCAACATTGAACGCGTCACTTCCCTATCGACATCATTCTTTGGCTACTACAATGTTTCGCCCGAGAACAAAAAAGGTCAAATACTGTTTTGCTCACCCATAGCAGGCACCGACCGTGTTGCCCTTTACTATCGCGACGGCGATAAAGACATGCTCATTGGCGAAACTGCGGCTCATAATTGGCAACAAGGCTGTATGTCGCAATGGGGTTACACCAATACCACTCGCGCCTATTACAACCGCTATAACAATGCTACCGGCACCTATGAATGCGCTGTTTATGACACCGAGCAACAGAGCGAAATAGATGTTTTGCCCATGCCCATTAACGCATTGTCAAAACAAGAGGACTATGCATTGTCGCTTAACTATGACCGATTGGCAGTCATGCGCCCCGACTACGGTTATTTCTGTCACAAAAACATTGAACTCCCGTCAAACGACACCGACGGCATTTGGCACATCGACACGGCGACAAAAGAGACCACCCTCATCATATCGTTGCAACAACTCATCGACCTCAAGCCGGTTGAAACCATGGTTGGCGCAACCCACAAAGTCAACCACATTGACATTTCGCCCGACGGCAGCCGATTTATGTTCCTGCACCGATGGGTAGGACCAAAAGGACGCTTTATGCGACTCATCACCGCTAATGCCGACGGCAGCGACCTATACATTCTCAACGGCGACAAAATGACATCACATAGTTATTGGGTTAACAACACCCACATCATCTCATTTTGCCACACACCCGAAACAGGTGATGCCTACGTAATGTTTGAGGACAAAACGGCCAACCACTTCAAGATATCGCAAAAACTCCCCGTCACCGACGGACACCCCTCGACAATCAGAGGCGGCGAATGGACCGTAACCGACACTTATCCTGGCCACGACGCCATGTCGCGCTTATATCTATACAACATCGTGACCGACAATCTGATATGTCTCGGCCGTTTTTACCAACCCCTTAAATTCAAGGGCACAGGCCGCATAGACCTCCATCCCAAATGGAATATGTCCGGAACAAAAGTTTATTTTGAATCGGGGCACAACGGTCGCCGCAACCTCTATGCCATCAACATCTCTAATTTAATAAAGGAGACCGTGTCATGAATATATTAATGGTCAATCAAGGACAGTTTGGATATATGGCGGGTTACTACCATTATTGCAAACACCTTGTTGCACAAGGGCATCACATTGTTTACTTGTGTAATGATTACCATTTAAAGCCAGTTGAGCTCGATGGCGTTGATGTTATATACACGCCCATTGAAAGCGCAATAAAGTGGCGTATGCAATTTCGCCGTCAACTGAAAAACATTGTCACCAACAACAAATTTGATGTTGCACTATGCTCATACTTCAAAGGTTGCACAATGATTCGAGACTGTTTCAAAAACATACCCACAATCATTGACATTCGTTCAGGTGATATTGCCCCCAACCCCATCAAGCGTTTTTTATTCAACAAGCTCATACAGTTTGAGACCGCATTATATAACCGTCGCATGATATTGTCACAATCTTTGGCCGACAAATTAAAACTCAAACGCGACAGTTACGACATCGTACCTTTAGGTGCCGATGTAATCTGCGACACCGACAAGAGCTATACCGATGCCATTAATATGCTCTATGTCGGCACACTCAAACAGCGCGACATTCACAAAACCATTGAAGGATTTGTGCGTTTTGCCAAAGAATATCCACAAGCACAAATCAGTTACGATATAATCGGTTTTGGAACTTCCCAAGAAGAAAGCCTCATCAACAACCTTATAAGTGACAACAATATAGGCGACAAGGTTAAATTCCACGGACGCATAAACTACCAACTGTTAGGCCCGTTTTTTGAAAAAGCCAACCTTGGCATCGCATTTGTACCAATGACTCCCTATTACGATTGCCAACCGACAACCAAAATTTATGAATATGTGCTCTCAGGTCTATACTGCATAGCCACTCGCACCTACGAAAACCGAATTTTGGTCGATGAGCGCAACACCATTTTGTGTGACGATAATGCCGACTCGTTTTATCAGGCACTTAAACAATTTTATTTGTGTGACAAATCACAGTGGAAGACATCTGAAATCAAATTTTCAATGAGCCAATATCAATGGACCAACATTGTGGGCAACTTGCTGATTAACAATTTCAAGAAACTCCTACTCAACAATCATTAAGATATGAGCAAGCGCATACTTATAGCAAGCAAATTTTACTATACTCGCGGTGGGGCCGAAGTGGTTGCCATCAATATGGCCAACGACTTGACTGCTCGCGGTTACAAGGTGGGCATCTTCACTATGGATTATCCACAAAACCTTGTCCCCGACAATTTCTATACTGCTCCGCAAGTCGATTTTGGAGGAAACATTGCCGACAAACTTAAATTTGCAGCTCGCACAATGGGCTATCAAGGCGTGAAAAAGGCTTTCAAAAACGCGCTTGACACATTTAAACCCGATGTCGTGCACATTCACAACATCCACTCCTACCTATCACCGGCCATCGTAAAAATGGCCAAAGAATATGGGGCAAAAGTAGTGTGGACATTGCACGACTACAAATTGGCTTGCCCTGCTTACAGTTGCCTCAACCGCGGCAAAATATGCGAATTGTGTTTCAACGACAAGAGTCATGTTGTGCGCCAGCGTTGTTTCAAAGAAAGTCTTGCAGCAAGCATTCTCGCCTATTTTGAGGCTAAAAAATGGAACGTGAAAGAACTTCAACAATATGTCGATTTCTTTGTGTGTCCAAGTCAGTTTATTTCTCGTCAAATGATTAAAGCGGGACTAAATCCCGACAAGATCAAAGTTATCTGCAACTTTGTTGACCCTATAAAACTTGCCGGGTTTAAGAACAATTCTTCGTTTGAAAAGGGAGACTACTATGTGTATGTAGGCCGATTATCAGACGAAAAAGGCGTGGCTACTCTGCTCGAAGCGGCCAAAGGATTGCCCTATAAAATCAAACTTGCTGGAGGCGGTCCGCTCAAAGACGAGTTAATGGCACGATATGCCGACTGCGACAACATTGAGTTTTTGGGACACCTAAACCCCGAGCAAGTGAGTAAGGTTCTAATCGGTGCAAGAGCCACAATTTCGCCATCGCAATGTTATGAAAACAATCCGTTGAGTGTCATTGAGTCACTTTGTGCCGGCACGCCCATCGTGGGTGCAAACATTGGTGGCATTCCCGAACTTATTAGCGACAACACCGGAGAAATTTTCCGCTCAGGCGATGTTGCCGACTTGCGACAAGCCATCACACGACTCATGTCCCGCACTTTTGACTACGAAGCAATCGCCAAAGAATCACAAGTGCGATTCTCGTTTGAACAGCATTTCAATCTCCTCAACCAACTTTATAATTAATCAATGAAAATTGCAGTAATAGGCATCAGAGGATTGCCGGGAGTGCAGGGAGGCGTTGAGCGTCATTGCGAGAACATATACCCTCGATTCAACGCCGACACTCATTTCCGTGTCTACCGTCGCCGTCCCTACATCAATGTCGAGACTCAATCGACGTTCAACAACATATCGTTTGTTGACCTTCCCTCAACCCGCATCAAAGGGTTTGAGGCTGTGTTTCACACCCTATTGTGCTGCTTGCATCTCATCTTCAAACGCGTTGACATCGTACACATTCACAACATCGGACCGGGCATGTTCACCCCGTTGTTGCGATTATTTGGCATGAAAGTGGTACTCACCTACCACAGCCCCAACTATGAGCACGACAAATGGGGTAAAATCTCAAAAGCCATACTGCGATTGAGCGAAACACTTTCGCTGCGTTTTGCCAACCACATCATATTTGTCAACAAATTTCAAATGGCAAAATTCTCGGCAAAGACACAAGCCAAGTCTACCTATATGCCCAACGGCATTGACAAGACAGGCTGCGTTGCCGACCACGATTTTGTCGATAAAGTAAACGCGTTAAAGGGCCAATACATTCTCGGCGTTGGTCGTCTCACACCCGAAAAAGGTTTTGAGCACCTCATCAAGGCAGTCAACCTCATTGACGAAGTACCCCAATTGGTCATTGCCGGCGGCAGCGACCACGACACCACCTACTTTGACCATCTGCAATCGCTCAACACCAAAGGCAAAGTGATTTTCACCGGCAACACGTCAAAGAGCCACCTTCTACAATTGTACAGCCACGCGCGTATGTTTGTGTTGTCATCGGTCAACGAGGGATTCCCCTTGGTCATGCTCGAAGCCATGAGTTTTGACTTGCCCATGGCCGTCAGCGACATTCCCGCCACACGACTCATTGACCTGCCCGAGCATTACTATGCCACAGCAGCCGACCATGAAAGCCTGGCCAACCGCATTAAGGAGATTTATCCCACGGCTCAAAAAGTGAAATATGACCTTGAGCAGTATGATTGGGACAAAATCGCCAACCAAATTCACGACATCTACACATCTCTATAACAGCAAAGGGCCGCATCAGCGACCCTTTATTTTTTATATACTTGTTGGCACAAAGACAGTCATAACAAACTGATTATTATATCCTCACCCCCTCCGAACTCGCGAGCTCGTTCTCGTCCCCCTATCCACTTCGTGGCAGAGGGACACTTGACAACACAACGCCCCCGGAAACACTAGGTTTGTGCACCAGCAAGTCCTCCACTGCTTTTTGCGGAGAAATTTCGGAGCAAAAAATAGGGGAGGTGGGGCAAAGCCCC
>JAFPCM010000055.1 GCA_017390185.1 Muribaculaceae bacterium | reverse complement strand
GTCGGCATAGATGTATGGGGCGATTGTGGTGTCCTTGACATCATAAGAGATTGAAGAAATGCGATGAGGCTCGCCGGCATGGATAGTGTAGTTGACATTGATTTTCTTCTTTTTGTCGCGGCGAACGGTGTCGACATCGACAGTTGCGCCGAGATAGCCTTTGTTGATGAGAGCCTGTTGCAGTTGCAACACTGATGCGTCGGTGAGTTTGTCGTCATACAACACCGGAGCCTGTCCCAAACGTTGCAACCAGCGGTTATACCATTTTGTGGTGTCGCGTCCCGACAGACTGTAAGTGGCCAATTGCAGTTTGGCAAAGCCGAGAACAGTGTGGTTGGGTGTCTGTCGCAGATAATTGCGCAGTTCGCTCTCTTTGAGCTCTGGCGCATCTTTGATGTCAATCTTGACTTTGTCGACAAGCAACTGTCCCTCGGGTACATGTTTCACTGAGCTGCAACTCCATGAAAGGGCTGCAACAGCGATGATAATCAGCGAACAAAACCAAGGAAGTCGTGCCATAAGTCAAAATATGAGTACAAAGTTAGTGAATTGATTGCACATCACAAGATATTTAGTAAATTTGTGGTAAAAATTAGATAATGTTAATGGGTCAGAAACGCAAAATAATCAAGGCTTCAACCGTTCCGGTGTCGCTCAATGTTTTTTGTCGCGACCAATTGCGCGAATTGTCACAGCATTATGAGGTTGTGGCCGTGTCATCACCAGGCGAAGATCTTGATGAGGTGGCGCGTCGTGAGGGTGTGAGAACAGTGTCTGTGTCCATGCAACGACACATAGCGCCAATGAGCGATTTGGTGTCGTTGATGAGGCTGATAGCCTGTTTTCGCCGCGAAAAGCCGTGGATGGTACACAGCATGACACCCAAGGCAGGATTGTTGTGTATGATGGCTGCATGGGTGGCCCGTGTGCCACGTCGAGTTCACACATTCACCGGTCTTGTGTGGCCGACACAGCGCGGAGCAAAGCGCCTGCTGCTCAAAACGATGGACCGATTGCTGTGTGCTTGCGCAACACACATAATACCCGAAGGGCAAGGGGTGAAGCGTGACATTGAAAACGGGCGCATTACATCAAAACCGATGCGTGTACTTGCCAATGGCAATGTGCGTGGGATTGATTTGGAGTACTATTCGCTCACTCCCCAAATAAAGGCTGAGGCCGAACGCTTGCGTTGTGCCGACAAACTCACTTTTGTGTTCGTTGGCCGACTTGTAGCAGATAAAGGCATAAACGAACTTGTTGAGGCATTTGACATCGTCAGCCGCAACCGCAACGATGTGCGACTTGTGCTTGTGGGCGGGCAAGAAACCAAGCTCGACCCGTTGACCGACAAAACTTTAGCAACCATTGAGGCAAATGAAAATATCGTGGCTGTGGGACAGCAGAGCGATGTTCGTCCGTGGCTTGCTGCGGCCGATGTGTTTGTGTTCCCGAGTTACCGCGAGGGATTCCCTAATGTCGTTATCGAAGCGGGCGCAATGGGCTTGCCCTCGATAGTGACCGATATCAGCGGCTCAAACGAGATTGTGATTGTGGACCAAAATGGACTGATTGTGCCGCCACGACAAGTAGAGCCGCTTGTGCAGGCCATGACCACACTCGCTGATGATAGCAAGATGCGCCAAGCAATGGCGTCGCGTGCCCGAAAAATGGTGGCCGACAGATATGATTGCAACCTCGTTCGCCAAGCGTTGTATGAATTTTATGCCACAATAGGCGATTGATGCAGGTGCCGATTGCCTGAATGAATTAAATTTGTTAACTTTGCATTGTGGGACGATTATTATCAATAGACTACGGACGAAAGCGTTGCGGCATAGCCGTGACCGATACTTTGCAGATAGTTGCCAATGGGCTTACAACCGTGGCGACTCACACACTTGTCGATTTTATCAAACAGTATGTCGCCAATGAACAGGTTGACAAAATCATAGTGGGAAAACCCACCACCATGCAAGGCGAGGAGTCGGAGTCGATGCGTTACATCACACCTGGCATCAACCGCCTGAAAAAAGAATTGCCCGGAATGCCCATCGAGTTTTGGGACGAGCGATTTACATCGGTGCTTGCCCATCGGTCGATGATTGACTCGGGTATGAAAAAAATGGCGCGACGCGACAAAGCCGTTGTCGATGAAATTTCGGCCACAATCATTCTGAACGATTATTTACAAAGCAAATCATATATCTGATGAAATTACCAGTATATCTCTATGGACATCCGGTGCTTCGCAAAGAGTCAACCGATATCACTCCCGATTATCCCGACTTGAAAAAGTTGTTGGACGATATGTATGAAACCATGTATGCCTCGGAAGGTGTGGGCTTGGCAGCTCCGCAGATTGGACGAAACGACCGCATTGTGGTTATCGATGCCGACCCCGTTGGCGAAAGTCACCCCGAATGTGTCGGTCGTAAAATGACTCTTATCAACCCCCGCGTAGAAGTTCTTGACGGAGATGAAGTGACATGCTCTGAAGGCTGCTTGAGTTTGCCAGGCTTATCAGAAGATGTGAAACGCGTTGAGCACATTCGTCTTACATGGGTTGACGAAAATTTTGAAGCCCACGAAGAAGAAATCTCGGGTTTCTTGGCTCGCATTGTGCAGCACGAGTGTGACCACCTCGAAGGCAAATTGTATATTGACCATGTGTCGGCAATTCGCCGTCAGTTGATGCGCGCAAAACTCAACAACATCATCACAGGCAAAACACGCTGTGACTATGCAGTGCGCTATGCTCCTAAAAAGAAAAAATAATAACACGTAAACAAATATCATTGACCAAGTAATTATGGCCGACGACAAGAAAGTAATATTCTCAATGGTGGGAGTGAGCAAGACCTATCCTCCCCAAAAACAAGTGTTGAAAAACATTTATCTGTCATTTTTCTATGGTGCCAAGATTGGTATCATTGGTCTTAACGGTTCGGGTAAATCATCTTTGCTCAAAATTATTGCCGGCATCGACAAGAGCTATCAAGGCGAGGTGGTGTTTTCACCCGGCTATAGCGTAGGCTACCTTGAACAAGACCCCCAACTCGACCCCAACAAAACCGTAATCGAGGTTGTTCGCGAAGGTGTGCAGCCCATTATGGATCTTTTGGCCGAGTTTGACCAAGTGAATGAAAGTTTTGCCGACCCCGATGTGCTCGAAGACCCCGACAAGATGGAGGCCTTAATTGCCCGTCAGGCCGAATTGCAAGATAAACTTGATGCTGCCGACGCATGGAATATCGACAGCAAACTCGAACGTGCTATGGACGCATTGCAGTGTCCGCCCGATGACCAACCCGTGACCACACTCTCGGGAGGTGAACGCCGTCGCGTGGCATTGTGCCGTCTGTTGTTGCAACAACCCGATATCTTGTTGCTCGACGAGCCTACCAACCACCTTGACGCAGAGTCAATCGATTGGCTCGAACAACACTTGCAACAATATGCAGGTACAGTAATCGCAATCACCCACGACCGCTACTTCCTCGACCATGTGGCTGGTTGGATTCTCGAACTTGACCGTGGCGAAGGTATTCCTTGGAAAGGAAACTACTCTTCATGGCTCGACCAAAAGACCAAACGCATGGCCCAAGAAGAAAAACAGGCAAGCAAACGCCGCAAAACCCTCGAACGCGAGTTGGAATGGGTGCGCATGGCTCCCAAAGCCCGTCAAGCCAAAGGTAAAGCCCGTTTGTCATCTTATGACCGATTGCTTAACGAGGACCAAAAAGAACGCGAAGAACGCCTCGAAATATTTATCCCCAACGGTCCCCGTTTGGGTAACAAGGTAATCGAAGCATCTTCACTCGCCAAAGCATTTGGCAAAAAACAACTCTTCAAAGACCTCAACTTCTCATTGCCCCCTAACGGCATTGTGGGTGTCATTGGTCCTAACGGTGCTGGTAAAACCACATTGTTCCGACTCATCATGGGTCAGGAAACTCCCGATGCCGGTACATTTGACGTGGGCGAAACAGTGAAGATTGCCTATGTTGACCAAACACACCACGACCTTTTGCCCGAAAAGACTGTCTATGAAGTGATTTCACAAGGTGTGGAATCATTCCGCATGGGAGGCCGTGATATGAATGCCCGCGCCTATTTGTCAAAATTTAACTTTACGGGTGCCGACCAAGAAAAGAAAATCGGTGTGCTTTCGGGTGGTGAACGCAACCGTTTGCACCTTGCAATGGCATTGAAAGAAGAAGGTAATGTGTTGCTCCTTGACGAACCTACCAATGATATCGATGTTAACACATTGCGCGCACTTGAAGAAGGTCTTGACGACTTTGCCGGATGTGCCGTAATCGTGTCGCACGACCGTTGGTTCCTCGACCGCATCTGTACACACATCTTGTCGTTTGAAGGCGAAGGCAATGTGGTGTTCTATGAAGGCAGTTATTCAGAATATGAAGACTACAAGCGTGCACACAACGATGGCAAAGAGCCCGCTCGTCGCCGCTATCGCAAGTTGATGGAATAATCAGCACTCATCTATAATTACAATAAATCCCGCCCATTCGGCGGGATTTATTTGTTATGGGAGCATTAAATGCTCGTGCAAATTTTAGTTTGCGCCAGTGATTTGTGTGGAAATGTTCCGTAGGTCGGTTAGTGTGGTTGTTTTGGCTGATAGGTTGCAGTTTTAAGTATAAAATGTTAAACGATTTTGAACGGTCGTTAACAACACCTAACTTTGTGATAGATAAGCAATGCCGGCTGATAGAATATAAGAAATTTTAGATTTTTACTCGAGATTTAGGCTGTCAGCATCTTTGCCCGACTCCGAGAGGAGCAAAAGTTGAGACAAGGCAACAGTAAGTATGATATGATTTCTACACTTTAATTGCTATAAGACAACTATCTTTAGAATCACAAAAATTAGCCTTTTGGCTTTAGTCCTCCCGTTCTCTGATAGAAGAGAGCCGGCGGACTTTTTTTTATGGGGCGGATTTTGCAAAGGTTAACATTATTTTTGAAATAGGTTGGATTGGTGGGTAAAAATTGGGGATTAGTGCGCTGATATTGGGTTGTTTATCTAAAATGTTTCATATAATGTTTAACAAATTATACCTTTGTAAATACATTATAATAGAATAAAAATCAAATGACCAATACCAGAAAACAAATAGTTAAAAGGGCTGTAACAATGGTGCTTGTGCATTTGTTGGCAATATTCAGTATGTTGATTTTGCCAGAAATTGTTATGAACTTAGGCGACCCTGTTCATTCATCTATACC
>JAFPCM010000054.1 GCA_017390185.1 Muribaculaceae bacterium | reverse complement strand
TGCCACAAGCAGCACCGGCATACACCATGTTGACGGCAGCCACTTCGCTCTCGGCTTGAAGAACAACCATCCCGGTTGTTTCCCATGGCATTTCGGCTTCAAGGGTCTCAAGTATTTCTGATTGGGGCGTAATAGGATAGCCAAAATAGCCGTCAGCGCCATAACGAATGGCGGCAAGTGCTATCGCTTCGTTTCCCTTCAGCAATCTTTTTTCTTCCATTTATATTTTGTTATTTGTTTGTTACTCGATAAACTTCAATACAACCGTCGGGACACACCATTGCACATGACGCACAGCCGATACAAGCCTCGGGATTGTGCATATAGGCATAATGATATCCGCGATTGTTCACTTCTTTGGGCTGCAATTTCAACACATCAACCGGGCATGCTACGACACACAAATCGCAACCTTTACACCGTTCCTGGTTTACTTTAACTGCACCTTGTACTTTTGCCATATACTTTATGTTTTAATCTTTCTTGCATTTTGCTTTGCAAAATTAATCAAAGTTTTGGATATAACAATCATTTAACATAGTGTTAACCTATGGCACACACATATACAAAATGCGCCAAAATAGCCATATTTTGCCGATAAATAACTATCTTTGAGGCATGAAAACTATTGTAAGCGTCATCATACCAGCTTTTAACGAGCAAAAAAACATTGCCCGTGCCATCAAATCGGTTCTTGCACAGTCATTTCCCGACTTTGAACTGATTGTTGTTGATGACGCCTCTACCGATGGAACTCTTGCCACTGTCGAATCGTTGGCAGCAACCGACAGCCGCATATCGGTGATAGTTCACGACACCAATCATGGTCTTAGCCAATCGCGCCTCAATGGTGTGAAAGCGGCACAAGGTGAATATGTGTTTTTCCTTGATGCCGACGACACCATTACGCCCAATGCCCTTGAGCTATTGACCAACAAAGCCTATTCGACTCAATGTGACATCATCATTGCCGGAGCTCAACGAGTGTCACGCCGACTTCACATTCCCATTCCGTTTCTCATTCCGTCACGCATTCTCACAAACGACTGCTACTCAACAGCATCGCTATTGCCTTTAATGCTTGACAAAACAAGCTTTCCTCTCAACGCATGGGGACGACTCTACCGTCGCACTCTGCTCGCCGACCAGTTCACTTGTGCCGAAAAAAACTTTATGGGCGAAGATATGATTCTGAACATTCGGGTGTTTGCTGCTGATGCTCGACTTGCGTGGATTGACAATAACATTTACATGTGGACAATGGGTGGCGGCTCGTCTCACTCACCTCAACAGTTGTGGCTACACAATCTCGACCTATATCACCGTTGCCGCGAGGTGCTTGGCCAACTTAATATGCTCACTCCTCACCACCAATCGGCACTCGACAACGGGCTCAAAAATGATTTTATCACATCAACTGCGCGCATGCTTGGCAATCCGCTGAAATCAAGAACAAAAACGCTTGAATGGGTCGGCCAACAGTTGCCACACACTCCACTCAACGACTTGACACCCGGCGACATCGTGACCGAGGCCCGTAGGCACTTATCGCGCCACTGTCGTTTTTATCTCGCGGTGCAACTTCTGTCGCGACTTTAACACCAAGTCATAAAAACATTTTTGCCCCGACCTTGTTATTGAGATAATAACAAAGTCTAACTATTTTTTAAGCTATGAAACGAATCATTCCTTTTATCATTCCGGTTGTTTTGGGCTTTTTGGTCGGCATGTCGGCGCGTTATTTTCAAGCCGAAACACTCTACACATGGTATCCGACACTCAACATGTCGCTGTTCACCCCGCCCGACATTGTTTTCCCCATAGCGTGGGCTATAATATATTTGTGCAGCGGATTGTCAATGGGCATCATTTGGAACACCAAGTCAATAGCCCGCGGACCAATGTCGCTGATTTTCGGCACACAGTTGTTTCTCAACTTTATGTGGAGTTACGGATTTTTCTATCTGATGAATCCAGCCACAGCATTGGCCACAATCATCTTTCTTGACGTGTTTGTCATCTACTACATGTGGCGAGCCATAGACATAAGCCGAGCTGCTACATGGCTTTTTGCGCCTTATGCAGCATGGCTCATTCTCGCCACCTATCTCAATGCTTATGTCGTAATTTTCAATTAATTTCAATCGACACCGGGCAGTGGTCGCTGCCATAGATATCGGTGTGAATGCTGGCTGATACGAGTCTCTCACTCAAACGTTGCGACACCACAAAATAGTCAATACGCCAGCCGGCATTCTTTTCGCGTGCCTTAAAACGGTAACTCCACCATGAGTAAACACCCTCCTGGTCGGGATAAAAATAGCGATAAGTGTCAACAAAACCCTCATTGAGCAATGCCGTAAATTTGTCGCGTTCCTCGTCAGTAAAGCCGGCGTTGCGACGGTTGCCCTTGGGATTTTTCAAATCTATCTCCTTGTGAGCCACATTCAAGTCGCCACAAATTATCACAGGCTTTTTCTCGTCAAGGCGTTTGACATATTGGCGAAACGCATCTTCCCACTCCATGCGGTAGTCAAGGCGCACAAGGCCGTCGCGTGAGTTGGGCACATATACATTCACCAGATAAAAATCTTGCATTTCGAGCGTAACGACACGACCCTCATGGTCATGTTCCTCAATACCGATGCCTTGCGATACCGATAACGGCTCGTGACGGGTAAAAATCACCGTTCCCGAATAGCCTTTTTTCTCGGCATAGTCCCAATATGACTGATAACCGTCAAACACCATATCAATTTGACCCTCTTGCAATTTTGTTTCTTGCAAGCACACAAAATCGGCGTTGAGCGATGCAAATATATCCTCAAAGCCTTTTTCACGACAGGCGCGCAGCCCGTTTACATTCCAAGATACTAATTTCATCATAGTGCAAATTTAACTATTCTCGCCGAAAATACAATCGTCCCAATCGACCTATTTCCATCTTTACGCCTAAAACTTGCCACATTGGTGAATTTTAAGTAATTTTGCATCCTATTTTCTTCGAAAATAATCAAAACAAAATACCAATAAGTACTAATGAAAAAATTTTTACTCTTAATTTCGGCTATTGCTATTCAGTTGACCGCAATGGCCGCAACATGGACTCTTAACGGTTCGTCTTACACCGTTACAACAACATCAACCACCGACCTCGGTGCCGGAACCGTAGTAACAAAGGCTACAGTTACAAATGGCAGCCATGTTATGCGCATTTTCTACTCGGTTACTGACCTCACTAACCCCAGCGTAGCGGTTCGCACAGTGGCAGCAGGTTCTAAACTCACCACAGTGAATTCTGTTAAGACAATGGCAAGTTCGATTACCGACGCAACTCCTCTCGTAGGTATCAATGGCGGTTTCTTTTCTACTGACGAACCTGGCGGTTTGACTGTTATCGGCGGAAATGCTCGCAAAGGTTTTAGTGGCGACGGATATTCAGCCATCACATTTGACGACAACAACACTCCCACTATCGGCTACTTGAACAGCATGGGTTGTTGGTGTAGCATCGGTAGCTCAACCACTGAAGGGTGGTCAAGCTATGCTGCAATCAACACAACCTCATCGTTAGCTGCAAATGCCGGCGTTGGCGAACAACTTATTTTCTACACTCCCGAAAGCAACAGTTCAACCTCAGGCACATCGGGTACCGGCGGTTATGCCGTTCAACTCACTCCCGTTAACGGCAACAAATTTTCTCTTGGCAAATACCTCTCATATAAGGTAGCGAGTGCACCATCGTCAGGCAACGTAACCATTCCTTCAAACGGTATTGTTATGTTTGGTAAAGGAACTCAAAACGGTGCTTATGTCAAAGGACTTAAATCGGGCGACGTAATCACTGTTTACCTCACTCCCAACCTCAAAGACAATGCCGGCAACATCACCAGGCCCGAAGTCACTCAAGCATTGGGTGGCTCTATGATGATTCTTGACGGAGGCACACGCATCTCTTCTTACAGCAACTCATTGGGTAACATCTCAGGAAACGAACCTCGCACAGCAGTAGGTTACAATGCCGACAAAACCAAACTCGTGATGCTCGTTGTTGACGGTCGCAACTCAGGATACTCCAATGGTTGCAACGGTAAAGTTCTTGGCGACATCATGAAAAATCTCGGTTGTAGCGATGCTCTCAACTTTGATGGCGGTGGCTCTTCTACTTTCTGGACTTCAAGCGGCGGTGTAATCAATGACACTTATAACAACAATAGCGGAACAGGACAAATCCGCTCGGTTGCCGATGGTTTGTTTATCGTAAAAGTTGCAACTCCGGTCATCACCACAAGCGCTTCTTCGGTTTCATTAACAACAACCAATAACGCTGAAGTATCTAAAAGCATCACAGTTTCGGGTTCAAACCTTCGTGGTGCTATCAACATTGCTCTCGGAGGCACTAATGCCAACCAATTCAGCATCTCAAGCACATCTATCAGCCAATCTACTGCAAGTGGCACTATAACCATCAAATACAAACCCACTTCATTTGGCTCTCACTCTGCCAAATTAACCATCACTTCTGACGCTGCAACAACCAAAACAGTGACTATCTCAGGCACTAACACTGAAGTTGTTGACAAACCCGAAGAGCCCGATGAAGAAGAATTTGACGACCGCATCAGCAGCTTTACCGAGGTGTGGAACTATAGCGGAAACACCACACAAGCCTCATGGCTTGATATCACCGATGGCAGCTCATCGGGAACAACAACTCGATTCATTGCCGAAAACGGAGGTATGCTCTATGTGCTCAACTGCAAACCTTATGGCACTCCCGTTATCAACATCCTCAATGCCTACACAGGTGCTGACACAGGTAACGATGTTAACCTCACCGGCGTATCAGGCGGCTTGACCGCTCTTTCAAGCATTCGCTTTGTTGACGGAGTTCTCGTTGGTGCAAATGCAGCAAGCACAAGCCACACATTCACTGTTTATGCATGGAAAAACGGCGTAGGCTCAGCTCCTACAAAGATTCTTGAAGATGCTACTCACGGCGGTCTCATCATGGGTTCAAACATCGCCATCAGCGGCAACCTCACAAATGGTCGCATTTGGGCTACAGATGACGGTTGTAAAAACGTATTGTACTACACAATCAGCAACGGCACTGTAAACACCACTGCAAACGTCATCGCCCTCAAAGATGCTTCAGGCACTCAACTCGAGCTCAAAGGTTCACGCGGTGCATCAGAAGTATTACCCAACGAAGACGGTACATTCTGGGTTATCGGTCAATCTACCTACCCCTACCTCTTCAACGCGTCAGGCACATTTGTTAAATCAATGAATGCAGGCGCACTCAACAATAACCCCTATGGCACTGCGTTGAAATTCTTCAACTACGGCAAGAAACAATATTCTGCCGCTATTGCCTACACAACAGGCCAAACAAATGGTTATTTCACACTCAGCAACACAACCAACGGCATTGACATCACTGTCGGTTACAACTGCCGCTACCCAATTAACGGTCTCGGGGCAAACCCCAACGCCCAAAACATGTCGTCTATCGCACAATCAACCCGCAACGACGGCAAGATTCTCGACATTTGGATTTGCTGTGCATTGCAAGGTGTGGCTCACTATAGCCACAACGCTACTGGCGAGTCAGTAGGTGTTGAAGAAGTGACAACTGCTCCCGAAGCCGCATTTGTTGTCAACGGCAGCAACCTTTTGGCAACAGGCATTGAGGTTAAAGAATTCTCACTTTACTCAATCAATGGCGCTATCGTTCGCAACGCACAAAACTCACACAGCCTCAATGTAGAAGGTCTCAACGGTCTTTACATCGCAGTTGCTGTTGATGCCAACGGTGCTATCCACACATCAAAAGTCGCTATCCGATAATACTGATATCCCAACCCCACAATCCCGAGTGTGCAAAAAATTTGCATATTCGGGATTTTTTTTGTAACTTTGATATAATTAATAACATTTTATACAAATCTAATCGATATGAAAATCCTTCATACAAGCGACTGGCACCTCGGTCAAGAATTTTACTCTTATGACCGAACAGAGGAACACACATCATTCCTTAACCAACTCAAACAAATCGTAGCCGACGAGCATCCCGACGTTTTGGTTGTGTGTGGCGACATTTATCACAATGCCTCGCCTTCAAACGCCACAATGAAACTTTTCACCGACCACTTGATCCAAATCCAGGAGAAATGTCCGTCAATGAAAATCATTGTTACGGCCGGTAACCACGACAGTAGCGCACGACTCGAAACCGCGCGCAATCTGTGGAAAAAATTTAACATCGAAATGATTGGTCACATTGAGAAAGCAGACAACGAAATCAATTTTGACCAACACATTATTAGAGTAAACAACAGCGACGGCAATCCCATAGGATTTGTTGTTGCCATGCCCCATGTGTTCCCTCAAAGTTTCCCTTTGGTGAGTGAAGACACTCCTCGCGAACAACGCCAGTATGCTTTTTGGCAAGAACTCAACAACCGCCTCAACCAAGCCAACCCCGACAAACTTCCTGTTGTGATGATGGCTCACATGGCCATTACCGGATGTAACATCACCGGTCACGACGAAAGCCGCGGCGGCATGGACTATACTCCCATTGACAGCATTCCTGTCGATTATGACTACATGGCTCTCGGCCACATTCACTGTCCGCAAAACATCAAAAGCGACGACAAGCATGCCCGCTACTGCGGCACTCCCATCCCCGTAAGTTTTGACGAAAATTATGAACACTCTGTGTCGATTGTCCAACTTGCATCGGGAGCCGAGCCCAAGATCAAAACAATCAAAATCGACAACCCCATACCTCTTGTAACCATTCCCAAGAATGCCGCATCATTCAAAGATGTGCTCGAAGAGTTGGTTGCCATCAGCAATGACCAACAGATGTATGTGCGACTCAACATTAAGTTTGACCAAGATGTACCCCGACTCATCAGAGAACAAGCCATCGAGGCTCTAAAAGACAAGCAAGCTCGCTTTTGCACCATCAAATGGGATCGCTCAGAAGCGACCGCAAACAACGGTCAGCAAGTTCTAATAGCGACAGAGGAAATGATTACAAAGTCGCCTATCGAAATCGCCAAACTTCACTATGAGAGAGTCAACGGTTCTGAAATGGGCCAAGACATGATCGACATGCTCAATGAAGTTATCAACAGCATCAACAACCACGAATCTTAATCATTACTTAAAACATTTCTTGATATGAAACTTCTCAAAATAGAAATCCACAATATCGCATCTATCAAAGATGCAGTCATTGACTTTGGAAACGGTCCGTTGAACGACGAATCGCAGTTTCTTATCACAGGCAAAACCGGTTCGGGCAAGACAACTATTCTTGATGCCATTTGCCTCGCATTGTACGATAAAACTCCACGCATGAATAATGCGCATAAATCCGAATATGAAAATGCCGACGGTGATAAAATCAACGATGCCGACACACGCACGCTAATGCGCAAAAACACTGCCGAAGCATGGAGTCAAGTAACTTTTATTGACAAAGACGGCAACAAGCTCATCGCTCGTTGGTATGCTTACCGTGCTCACAAAAAAGTGACCGGTAAATTGCAAGCTGTCAACCACACACTTGAATCGCCTGATGGCACTGTTATCTCAAAAAACAAGTCCGTAACAGAAAGGGAAATCGAAAAACGCATCGGCCTGTCTTTTGACCAATTCTGCCGCACAACAATGCTTGCACAAGGCGAATTCACAAAATTTCTTCGTGCAAAAGATGACGAAAAATCAGAAATCCTCCAGAAACTCACCGGTCTCGACATATACACCGAAATCGGCAAAAAAATCTTTGTAATAACATCAGAGAAGAAAAACGAGGTTATCAGACTCAAAGACCAAATCGGCACCATCACTCGCCTCTCCGACAACGAAATTGCCGAAATGAATGGTGAACTGCAATCTCTCGCCAAAATCATCACCGAGCAAGAAAGCCTCAAAAAATCGTTTGAGCAAGCCAAGCAATGGTTTGAGAGCATGGTTCAGTTAAACCAAAAATTGGAGCAAATCACCCAAGAAGAACAACTACTCAAAGAAAAATGCGAGTCTGAATCGTTTCGCCAAACTAAAGACATCGTTAACGATTGGGACAAAACCGAAGAGGTGCGCCGTCATTATACACAAATGACCGATGCACGAAATGGTCTTGCCTTAACCGAGCAAAACGATAAGAACGCGATGCAATCGTTTGCCAATCTCACTGGTGAATTGCTCTCTCTTGAAGCCGACAAAAATCTGCTTGAACAACGCAATGCCAATATCTCTCGCACTTTGGCCGAAAACGAGCCTAAAAAACCTGTCTACGAAAAGGTTGCACTCATCAAAGAGCATTTCAGAGCAATCAAGAGCAACGAGGAATTGCAGGTAAAATTAGGCCAAGAATGCAAGGCTCATACCGAATCAATCGCAAAGGCCGAAAGCGAAATTGCCAGCCTCCACACTCAATATGAGACTGCCAGCCTAAACGAACAGGCTAAACAGGTCGAGATAGACGAGAAAAAAAGCGCAGCAGCACAATTTGACCAAGACAAGTTGGCACAACGCCGCTGTGTGTTAGTTGCAGCCAACCAAGTTTTAGCCGAGTTAAAAACAAATTATACACGATACGGCGATTTGCGTGACAATATTACCGCCAAGGAGCAAAAAATTGCAACCATCAAGGCCGACATCGCAACCGCTGAAGAGAACAATGCCAAAGCGGTCGAAAATCTAAAAAAGACCGAGACAACAGTCAAGGAAGCTGAGGCGCGATTGGAAAAGATTAAAGAAAGCACCGGTAACTATCTCAACACCATTCGTGCAACACTTCAAAAAGATGACACTTGTCCTTTGTGTGGTCAAAAAATCATCGAATTGACCTCAAACGCACAATTTGAGGAAATTGTCACACCGTTAATCCAAGAACTCGACAAAGCCAAGGCCGATGAAACCGCAGCTCGCGATAAAGCCAACGACTGCCAAATCACGTTCAAAACAAAAGAAAAAGAGTTTGCCTTGACCAATGCCGATTTGGCCACTGTCAAAGCGCAGGCCGATGCTATTATCGCCAAACTCAGAGAATTTGACGCATGGGCCAACTATGCCAATAGCGAAAGCCCTCTCAAACAAATCACAAAAGACATCGAGAAGAACGAAACCGAGCAAACCGAGATTGCCGCCAAGCAAAAACAGCTCAACGACATATTAACTGCCGCCAACAAATTGCAAGCCGAAAAAGACCAAATCACACGCTCTAAAAATGCAATTAGCGACAAAATCAACGCACAAAAACAGGCAATCGCACAAGCCATCGCTCAAAGAGAGAGCAAAGAGCAAAACATTTCTAACGCCCGACAAGTTGTTACCGACAACATTGACAAAGTGACTGCAATCTTCGGCAACGATTCATGGATACAGGCTTGGCAACAAAATGCCCAATTTGCATCACAATTGCAATGTGATGCCGATAATTATCGTGCAATGGTTGAGGAGCAGGCTACAATAGCAACTCGCCTTGCTTCTATCAGCCAAGATGTCAATAATATTAACGGACTTGTCAACGACATCGCGGCAATGCGTCAGACATGGGCAAAATCAACCATTTCGCGCAACTTGCAGCCCAACCTGGCAACTCGTTTCGCCTCACTTTTGGCCGACGTCAAAAGCATCAGCGACTCTATAAGCCGATACAAGGAGCAAGACAAGATTGCGACTGCCGAAATCCATCGCTGCCTCGGCCAACTTGAAAATATATCAATTGAACGTGTTGGCGAACTTATCGGTATTGGCAACAACATCGCACAATATCGCACAATGATTAACGATGCCAATGAAGCGGCCATTCGCATCAACACAAACAAAACAACACTCACCAGCGAACTCAAAAAACTCGAAAACGAGCGTCCTCAAATCGTAGAAGGCGAAACCATCGACTCTGTTACAGCCAAAATCGCTAATGTGGCGGCAATCATTTCCGAGTCACACACCAAACAGGGTGCTATCAACCAACAATTGAAACAAGATGCCGAAAACAAAGCCAAGTTTGAATCAATCTTGAAAAAAATTGAGATTGCCTCAGCCGAGCATGCATCATGGGAAAACCTATCAAGCACATTTGGTAGCGCCGACGGCAAGAAATTCCGCACCATTGCGCAAAGTTTCGTTCTCCACGACATGCTACAAAAAGCCAACGTCTATCTGCAACAATTCATACCTCGCTACGAAATGAAAGGACAGCCCGGCACACTTGCCATTGCCGTTATTGACCACGAAATGGTCGACTCTGACCGTCCCATCTCAAACCTCTCGGGTGGCGAAAGTTTCTTGCTCTCACTTTCGCTCGCATTGGGATTGTCGTCACTCAGCAACCAAGCGATGGCAATGGACACATTGTTTATCGACGAAGGTTTTGGCACACTCGACAGCGATTATTTGAGCACAGTTATTGACGCCCTTGAGAAACTGCACAACATCGGCGGCAAGAAGGTGGGCATTATCTCCCATGTCGACAGCCTTAAAGAGCGCATCACTACTCAAATTCAGGTCAACAACATTAACAACTCGCATAGCGAAATTAAAGTAGTAAGCACATTATAATAATGACACGCATCATCACCGTTTTGATAGCTTTTGTGGCATTAGCCGCAGCATGCACCTCTACCACACACCATAGGGTCACCGACCCTTATGGTGCTGTTGTGAGAATGAGTAACGACAAAACCATTCACTTGGTATTCTCGGCCGATTCGGCATTTGAAGGCGCACCGATGGCACTCGACGCCATGAAGGCACGCAATGTCAAAGGTTCGTTTTTCTTTACCGGACGATTTTTGCGCATGCCCGAAAACGATTCTATCATTAACCGCATTATTGCCGACGGGCATTATGTGGGCGGACACAGTGATGCTCATTTGCAATATGCCGATTGGGACAAAGCACGCACCAACCTTGTTGCCGACGACAGCCTCATCAACGACTTGCACCTCAACTATGACGAGTTGAACCGATGGGACATCACTCCCCAATCTGCCCCTTACTACCTACCGCCTTATGAGTGGTATAATGCACAAAATGTGGCTGCCATCAACGGCACAGGCCTCGTTACGGTAAATTTCACTCCTGGACTTTGGACAAGCGACGACTATACCACCCCTGACATGGAAAATTACCGTTCATCGCAAGAACTCCTTGATTTGCTTTATGACTTTGAGCAAAAGCACACTCTTAACGGTGCGATTATGCTCATTCATTTAGGCACACACCCGTTGCGCACCGACAAGTTTTATCGACACTTGCCAGCCATCATCGATTCGTTATCAACAAAGGGATATCAGTTCAAGACTTTGTAAGATACTCAATCGCAAAGTCGAGTATCGTGTCGCGACCGTTCATGACATCGACTGGCGACATATCCACGGCACAGCCCTCAGTGGGTTCAACCCCCATTTCGGTCAACACGCCTTGCGCGTCAAGCATGGGAACTGCCGAGAATCGCACTCCCCAACCATTAGGCAACTCTGACGAGAACGGCATACCGCTACCGCCACCAGTGGTTGCACCCACAACAGTCACTTGCGGCAAATGCTTCATCGTTGCCACAAAATCGTTTGCCGCACTAAAAGTACTGCGGTTGGCAATCACCACCACTGGTTTGCCCCACATCATACGACCTTCTTCGGCCGGTTCATAATATATTTCATACGGTGCAGAAAACTCATTGTGTCCCCGTCCGATTTTGTGTGAGATATATCCGACCAACGTGCGCTCGGTAATGAAACGGCGAACGAGAGGCTCCACATTTGACAAACTGCCGCCGCCATTATCACGCACATCTATAATGAGAGCGTTGCAAGTGGCAAAATGAGCCAATATATAGTCGATATTACCCTCTCCGAGGCCAGTAGAGAAACTGTCATAGTGCATATATCCGATATTTTGTGGCAAAATGCCATAATCAACCACACCCAACGAGCGGTAATTGTAGTTGAAATAGTATTGTTGGATAATGCGCTCGTCATAATTCTGCGGATAATCGCTCCACCATTGGCGATAATAAGATGTGGCAAATGGAGCCGAGAGATTGGTGTGACCGTCTTTCAACTCGTCAATCATATCGGAGCAGACTGTGAACAAAGCCTCATCGCTCATCTTCTCGCCAATTTTCTTGCTATACTTTTCATGCACAGCATCCCAATCAACGCCCTTTTCCTCAAAAAAGCAATAATGCTCATCGAGAATAGTCCACAATGCTTCAAAATTACCTCTCGGGTTATCTTCCCACTCCTCAACATCG
>JAFPCM010000053.1 GCA_017390185.1 Muribaculaceae bacterium | reverse complement strand
CCGCCAACAAGAAAAAGAATGTTAATTAATATATCCATTGTTAGTTGTTATAGGCTTCCTTTGGTTGAAGGAAGCGTGAATTTAAATATATCACGGCGAATTGCCATTTTTATTGCGCGGGCAAGACCTTTAAATATACCTTCGATTTTGTGGTGCTCGTTTGTGCCTTCGGCGCGTATGAACAGGTTCATGCGAGCGCTATCGCTAAGGCTTTTAAAGAAATGTAGGAACATTTCGGTGGGCATGTCGCCGATGTGTTCGCGCTTGAAGTCGGCGTCCCACACGAGCCAAGGTCGTCCGCCAAAGTCTATTGCCACTGTGCACAGACAGTCGTCCATGGGCAACACATAGCCATATCGCTCGATGCCGCGTTTGTCGCCAAGGGCTTTGAGCAATGCTTCGCCCAACACGATCGCTGTGTCTTCGATAGTGTGATGTTCATCAACATGTAAGTCGCCGACGGTTTTGATGGTCAAGTCGATGCCGGCGTGCCGGCCTATCTGTTCGAGCATGTGATCAAAGAAACCGAGCCCGGTGGAGATGTCGCATGCTCCTGTGCCGTCGAGATCAACAGTAACACTGATTGAAGTTTCGCTGGTGTTGCGACTCACAGTGGCACGACGGTTACCGCCTTGCAGAAACTCGGCTACTCGGTCCCACGATGGGGTGACGAGTGCTGCAACGTCGGTGAGGCCTTTGTCAGCAAGTTCTTGCTTGACCTCGTCGGCATTGCGAAGCAAAATAGCTTTGCAACCGAGGTTTTTTGCCAACTGAACGTCAGTTAAACGGTCGCCGATGACAAAAGAGTTGTCAAGGTCATAATCACCGTTCATGTATTTTGTGAGCAAAGCTGTGCCGGGTTTGCGAGTGGGTGCGCCTTCATGTTCAAAGGTGCGGTCGATAATCATGTCGTCAAATGTCACTCCCTCGTTTTCAAAAGTGCGTAGCATTTTGTTGTGTGCGGGCCAGAAAGTGTCTTCGGGAAACGAGTCGGTGCCGAGTCCGTCTTGGTTGGTAACCATGACCAACTTGAAGGGCAGTCGTGATGCGACAAAGTGCATTGCACGTAATGCACCGGGCACGAGTTCGAGTTTTTCGAGCGAATCGACTTGATAATCAACTGGCGGCTCAATAATGAGAGTGCCGTCGCGGTCGATAAATAGCACGCGAGGTTTATCGTTTTGCTCCATATTTTTTGAGATATTCGATGAGTAAAGCATTTTCGGTGTCATTTCCTACGGTTATGCGCAAGCATTGGTCGCAGAGAGCCACGCGGCATCGGTTGCGCACCACCACTCCGTTGTCGCAGAGATATTGGTAGATGTCGTTGGCATTGGTCACCTTCACGAGCAAGAAGTTGGCATCGGAGGGGTAGATGGTTGTCACACAGTCGAGCGAGTCGAGTTGCGCGGCAAGATTGTTGCGCGCGTCAATGAGTTGGCTCACTACGGCTTCGACCTCGGCGGCGTTGTTCAATGCCTTGATGGCCTGTTGCTGTGTGAGTTGGCTCACATTGTAGGGATATTTCACCTTGTTGTAGATGTTGATAATGTCGGTAGATGCAAATGCGATTCCGAGGCGAATGGCTGCGTGGGCCCACGCTTTAGAAAGTGTTTGCATGACGATGAGGCGGGGAAAGTCGGCCAAAGCATGAGCCATCGACCCTTTTGCTGAAAAGTCGATATAGGCTTCATCAACGATTGTGATGCCTTCAAAGCGCGATGCAATCTCTTTGATTTGCTCAATGGGAAATGCGTTGGCCGTGGGGTTGTTGGGCGAGCATATCCACAAAATCTTGGTGTTGCTGTCGCAAGCAGCAAAAATGTTGTCGATGTTTAGCGAGAAATCATCGTTGAGCAATGCGCGGCGATATTCCACTTGGTTGATGTCGGCACACACTTGATACATGCCATAGGTGGGCTCAATTGCTACTACATTGTCAACGCCGGGTTGGCAAAACACGCGATAGGCAATATCGATGCACTCATCGCTACCCACTCCCAAGAAGATGTTTTGGGGGTCGATGCCGCGATATTGGCCAATGAGAGTTTTGACCTCGCGTTGCAATGGGTCGGGATAACGGTTATAGTCGGTGATGATGCTGTTTTCGTTGGCATCGAGCCAAGCCTGTGCTTCGCCGCTAAACTCATCGCGGGCACAGGTGTAGGGCTTCAAATTCCATATATTGGGCCTAACTAATTCTTTGAGTGTCATATCAAAAAGTTTTAGTCGTTATTGACAGCTTTAATGCGTAATGTCATTGCAAGTTTGTGGGCGTTAAGGTCCTCGTTTTCGGCCATGATTTCGACAGTGCGGCCAATTGAGTTGATGCCCTGTGGCGTGAGTTTCTGAAAAGTGATTTTCTTGCAGAAACTGTCGAGGTTTACACCGCTATATGCAGTTGCGTATCCCGATGTGGGAAGGGTGTGGTTGGTGCCCGATGCATAGTCGCCGGCACTTTCGGGCGAGAGTTGTCCCACAAATACCGAACCGGCATTTTCAACGCGCTCGCAGAGAGCGTCGGCATCGGCATGGTTAATGATGAGGTGCTCGGGAGCATAGGTGTTTGAAAAATCCATTACCTCGTTTATGTCGCGGAGCAAAATGATGCGACTGTGGCTGAGCGATTTTTCCATCATCTCGCGGCGGGTTAGCATGTTGAGCATCTTGTCGAGGCATTGAGGCAACTCGTCAACAAGGCGGGCGCTTGTGGTAAGCAATATCGATTGGCTGTCGGGACCGTGTTCGGCTTGCGAGAGGAAGTCGGCTGCGACAAAATCGGCATTGGCATTGTCGTCGGCAATAACCATGACCTCCGATGGTCCGGCGGGCATGTCAATGGCGACGGCGTCTTGGCTCACTTGCTGTTTGGCTTCCATGACAAAGCGGTTGCCGGGACCAAAAATCTTATATACGGCAGGGATAGTTTCTGTGCCGTAGGCCATGGCTGCGATGGCTTGTGCACCACCGGTCTTGTAGATGTTGCTGACACCGGCCACCTTGGCGGCAAATAAAATAGCGGGGTGAACTTTGCCTTCTTTGTTGGCTGGAGTACACAGTATTATCTCGCGACAGCCGGCTATGCGTGCCGGAGTAGCAAGCATGAGAACAGTTGAGAACAAGGGAGAATTGCCACCGGGAATGTATAGACCTACTTTGGTGATGGGTACGGCTTTTTGTGAGCATGTGATGCCTGGAGCGGTCTCAACGGTGATGGGTTGCATTTTTTGTGCGGCGTGAAAGCGGGCGATGTTGTCGTTGGCGGCAATGATGGCCTGTTTGAGGTCGTTGCTTACCAATTGTTCGGCCTCGGCAATCTCACGGTCCGACACTTTCAGCGAATTGATGGTTGCACCCGTAAAACGCTGCTCATATTCCCTGATGGCTTCGTCTCCGCGGCTTTTCACATGACCGATGATGTCGGCCACAATCGATTTCACCTCGGCAGCTTGTGATGCGAGGGCGCGTTGGCATAGCGAGGGCCACTGTTGACGGTCGGGGTAACGCAGAATTTCCATTGCTTATAGAATCATTTTTTCGATGTCAAGAGCGAGAATACCTTCGGCGCCGGCGTCGCGCAATCGGCCGATGATTTCCCAGAATCGTTTTTCTTCAATCACGGTGTGCACCGAGCACCATTCGTCGTTGGCCAAAGGCAACACTGTGGGGCTCTTGATGCCGGGGAGTTCGGCGAGAACATTGTCGAGTTTGGCGCGAGGCACATTCATGAGAATATATTTTTTGCCGTCGGCTGCTTTCACTGCATTGAAACGGAACAGCAATTCGTCAAGGATGGCTTGTTTTTCGGGCGAAAGGGCTTTGCTGCTTGAACCGATGAGCACAGCTTGTGAGTCAAGCACATTTTCCACTTCCACAAGGTTGTTGCTCACGAGGGTAGAGCCCGATGACACGATGTCAAAAATCGCGTCGGCCAATCCGATTCCGGGGGCAATCTCTACCGAACCGGTGATGACATGGATATCGGCCTTGATGTTGTTGACATCGAGGAAACGCTGCAAAATCACGGGATATGATGTAGCGATTTTTTTGCCGTTAAACCATTCGAGTCCGGGATATTCGATGCGCTTGGGAATGGCAAGAGCAAGACGGCAGCGGCTGAAGCCGAGTTCTTTGATGGTTTCAACTGCTTTTTCTTTTTCGAGTACCTCGTTAAGACCGACGATACCGATGTCGGCAATGCCCGAAGCAACCGAATCGGGAATATCATCATCGCGAAGATATAGCAATTCGACGGGGAAATTGCGTGAGGGCACAAGCAAAGTGCGTTTCACCGCATTGAGTTTCACGCCTGCTTCGGTGAGCAGTTCCATTGTTTCGTCATAAAGACGGCCTTTTGATTGTACGGCAATTCGGAGTTTTGTTTCCATATTATATCATTTTTTTTGTTTTGTCATAAATAAAAACCGGCAACCTGAAAAAGGAAGCCGGTATATGAGTTGATGTTGATTTTGTGTCGCGACACTAACCATCGCCATGCTCCCTTATTAGAACTTGGTGAGATGATGGTGGTAATGACGAGTCAAAATCATATCGAATTATCGGTTTTTGTTGATGAATTGTTTTATTTGATGCAAAGGTATGTAATATTTGTAATAAAAACAATAAATTTGATAGAAATTTGTCGGTATTGGGTGGTGATTTGTGATAATTGTGGCAAATGACCAGTGAAAGGGCAATGGGAGATGTCGACAGATTATTGGCGAGTGAATATTTTGTTGTATCTTTGCTATATGACTTTGCATGAATTGATATCAGAGATAAAGAGTGTGCTTGTGCCGATGTATGGCGAGCGCGAGTCGCAGTGGATGGTTCGTGACATCTTTGAGGAGGTTAAGGGTTATTCGGCTGTCGATTTGGTTGTTCGCCGCGATGAGGTGATGAGCGATTTTATTGTGTCGCGAGTGAGGGATATGCTTGCCCGTTTGGCCAAAAATGAACCGATTCAGCACATATTGGGTTATGCTCATTTTTGTGGCAATCGGTTTGAGGTAAATGAAGCAACGCTCATTCCGCGTCCCGAGACACAAGAACTTGTTGACCGCATTGCTGATGAAAACGAGAAGTCCGACTTGCGTGTGCTTGATGTGGGCACTGGGTCGGGCTGCATAGCCATAACGTTGGCGCGTGCGTTGCGATTTGCGCAGGTTGATGCGATTGATATATCAGATGATGCGTTGGCTGTGGCTCGCCGAAATGCCGAACGGTTGAAGGCGAAGGTCAATTTTGAGTGCCGCGATGCGTTGTCGCTCGTCGACGACGGCACTCGTTATGATATCATTGTTAGCAATCCGCCATATATCATTGAGCAGGAGAAAGGTGAAATGAAACCCAATGTGCTCGACTATGAGCCGTGGACAGCGTTGTTTGTGCCCGATGATGACCCGTTGCGCTTTTATGTGGCAATAGCCCGATATGCGCGCGAGACTCTCAATGCCGACGGCCGATTGTATCTTGAGATAAATCCGTTGTTTGCACGTGCCATGGTTGACATGTTACACGATTATGGCTTTGCTAATGTTGAGGTGGTGAAGGATATGATGACTCGCGACCGATTTGTAATAGCAACCCGATGATAGGCTTATGGCAAAGAAGAATGTTACTGCCGAACAGGCGTTGATCAGACTTGAAACATTGTGCGCACGCAGCGAGCAGTGTCAATGGGAGTTGACGCGCAAGATGAGCACATGGGGCATTGACTCGTCGACACAAGACAAAATAATGCGGTCGCTTATTGACCGCCGGTTTGTTGATGACCGTCGTTTTGCACAAGCCTATTGCCGTGACAAGTTTCGTTTCAGTCGTTGGGGCCGCTTGAAAATAAAAGCCGGACTCATGCAACGATTTATCAGTGCCAATGACATTGAAGATGCTCTGTCGCTCATTGAAGATGCCGACTATGAGGCTGCGCTTGTGGCTCTGTTGCGGTTTAAGGTGAAGACTATTGCTGAGCCGCAAAGTTATGAGGGTAAAACAAAGTTGTTTCGCTTTGCCGTATCGCGAGGGTTTGAGCCGTCGGTGGCAATTGCAGTGATTAGTGGCGGAAAGATATGGGCTGGCGAGGATTGACCGAATTGGGCCGAGATTTGTTGCGCATCATTTTTCCCGAGGTGTGTGAAGTGTGTGGCCGTTCGCTTGTGAAGGGCGAGCGGGTGATGTGTCTGCACTGCGATGTGTCGTTGCCGCGCACACGTGTTCATACCGATGACTTCAATGTTATTCATAAACGCTTGGCCGGGTCAACGCCTATTGACCGTGCAGCCGGCATGTTTTACTATTATCGTGAGAGCGAATATGCCCGACTGATTCATGTGGCTAAATATGAATCTCGTCCGGTTGTGGCGCGACGATTGGCCGAGACTTATGCGCGCGAACTGATGCCCGACCGTTTCTTTGACGGCATTGATGTGATATTGCCTGTGCCGTTACACAGCAGCAAGCTCATTAGCCGCGGATACAACCAAAGCGAGGAGATTGCTATGGGATTGTCGGCAGTTACAGGAATTGTGGTTGGCGATAATCTTGTGGCTCGACGCAGTCACTCGACACAGACCAGGAAAAACAGTTACAGCCGTTGGGTAAATGCCCAAGGCGTTTATGATGTGGATTGTGGTGATGACCTTGAGGGCAAGCATGTGCTGGTGGTTGATGATGTGATTACTACGGGTGCGACTTTGCTTGCTTGTTGCGAAGCTATTCACCGCGTTGCTCCTACAGCCCGCATCAGTGTGTTGTCTCTCGCTGTAACGCACTTGAGGTAAAGGGAGAGGAGTTTGATTGCAGCCGTTGGCTTAATATCCGATATTGTCGTAATTACAAAAAAACGGGCCCCGATTGGGACCCGTGTCTATTTAGTGTGTCTGCCTAAGCAGATGGGCGTTTATTTCTTGCCCTTGATTTTTTCGAGTTGTCGTTCGATTGCTTCGAGGCAAAGGTCGATAGCTTCTTCAAAAGTGTCGGCGACTTTGGTAGCGACGATGTCGTCGTGTTGAGGTACCTGCACTTTGATGAGGGCTTCTTTGTTCATTGCGGTCTCGGGCTTAACGACTTTGAGAGTTACATCGATGTCTGTGATGTTCTCGTTGTGACGGCCGAGGCGTTCTGCCTTTTTGTTGATGAACGCTGTGAGTTTTTCGGCGATGTCAAAGTGGATGGCTTTAATTCGAGTTTCCATAATGTCCTCCTTTTTTTAGTGCACGTGGATGTGCGAGTTCATAATTATGTTTCAATTCACGGTATGTTATATGTGTATATATCTGTGTTGTTGCGAGCGACTGATGTCCGAGCAATTGCTGCACGGCGTTAATGTCGGCTCCGTTGTTGAGCATGTCGGTGGCGAAAGAGTGGCGCAATACGTGGGGGCTCTGTTTGCTCGCATTGACGCGTCCGGCAAGTGTGTTGCGCACGATTGTGTAGATGAGGCTGCGATAGAGCGGTTCGCCGTTGGGGCGGACAAATAGCTGGGACGCTGGCATGGCCACATTCTCGTCGCGCAACTGTCGGTAGAGTGTTATCATTTCGCTCAATTCGTTGCCAAATGGAATTATTCTTTCTTTATTACGTTTACCGAGCACTTTTAGTTCGCCTTTTGAGGTGTTAATGTTGCAGTCGAGCAGTTCCATGAGTTCGCTGCATCTCATTCCGGTAGAGTAGAACATGAGCACGATGAGCCGGTCGCGAGTGGCAATGAAATCGGTCTTGTCCCATTCTTCGTCAAGAATGTCGGCAATTTCATTTGTGCGAATAAATGTGGGTAGTGTTTTTTCGCCACGGGCGAGGGGGATGTCGGCTGCGGGGTTTGATTGCAGGCCGTGTTGTTTCATGAGGTAGCGGAAGAATGCGCGTAATGACTGCACTTTGCGTTTGATGCTGCGTGCTGAGATGCCGTTTGACGCCAAGTGAGAAATCCACAAGCGAATGTCGGCCTGTGTGGCATCAATGGGGTGGAACTCTTCGATCTTGCCGTTTGTGGCAAAATCGCGCCACTGTTCAATATCTTTTTGATATGACAAAACGGTGTGTGCTGAAAGATTCAGCTCACACCGTATATATGTCAAAAAAGAATTGAGCAGCATATTCTTCGTGTTTTGACAACCGGGGTTGTCTTGTTATGCCACGAATTTATGCTTTTCTTTTTAAATTTCCAAATAAAATGGAGAAAAAATGAGATTATTCTTCTACTGAGCGAAGTTTTTGTACGTAAACCGCTTTCATCATTTTTTTGCGGTTTGCTACAGAGGGTTTCTCAAATGCCTGACGGCTACGGAGTTCCTTAACGATGCCAGTTTTTTCAAATTTACGTTTGAATTTCTTTAAAGCTTTTTCAATGTTTTCGCCTTCTTTTACTTGTACGATGATCATTTTGTTATAGTGGTTTTTAGTTATTTGCTTTTTTACGTTTTGCGGGGCAAAGTTACACATACTTTTTCATATAGCAAAACTTTTTAGCGTCAATTTTTTGACAAAAAATGACTTAGGCGAAATTGCCTAAGCCATTCTTTGGATTTTTGTATCTGGGTTCAGTGCATTAGAGAACGACTTTAGTCGCTTTGTTGCCTTGAACTTTGATGTACAAGCCGTTTGTGGGGTTGTTAACTTTAACACCTTGGATGTTGTAGTAAACAGCTGGAGTGTTGTCGTCAACTTCGATTTCTTCAACGGCATTTTCTTCGGGCATATAGATTACGAGACCCAATGATTCGTTATCGGCTTTGTGGAAGATAACTGATTCGATCTTTTCGGCTGTTTGCTCGTCTACGCCCCAAGTGTTACCTTGTGCGTAAATTGTTTTTGTACCGTTGTTGTAGAGGTCATAGAGTTGACCACCGTTACCGTTGTTGTTGAACACGTTGTTACCAGGGTTGTAGTCTTCGGCATCGGGGTTGGCAGTTTTGCCGATGTTAACGTTGCCGCCACCGATAACTGTGATGCCCCAGAGGTTGTCTGTGATAGTGTTGCCTTCAATGTGTGCGTTTTGGTATCCGTAGGGGTCATAGAGGCTGATACCGCTACCACCGTTCATGGGGTTAGTATCATATTTGTTATCTACGAGTTCGTTGTCTTTGATGACAGCGTTCATTGGACCACTTGTCAATGTCAAACCATAACGGAGACCTGTGACTTTGTTGCCTTCGATGATAACATTGTTCTTGCCTGCTGCGCTCAACATATTAGATACTGCGATACCACCAACCATTGTGCGTTTTGCACCAACAAATTCGCTGTTGCGGATGATTACATCGTGTTCGCCACCGATTGTGATGTTAACGAAGGGTTTGTTTGTGTTTGAAGTATTGTTGTCTTCAAAGTAGCAGTCTTCGATATTCAAACCGAGGAGGTAGTTTGCCGCAACACCGATTGCTGGAACTGTATTGCCAACAAACTTACAGTTGTTAACGATGTATTCACCATCAGAGGGACCGAGAGCGAGTGCGCCTTGTGAGCTGTTCTTGCCGTTGTTGTTATTGAATTCGCAGTTTGTGATTTTAGCTTTACCCACATAGTGAGTGCGGAGACCTGCGTAATCAAATTTCACATTGTTGATGAACATTGTGTCAACAGGATTTTCTGTTGCAACGTAGAAGCCATAAGGAACATCATTGCCGTCACGTGTGACAGTTGATTGATCAGCACAGTTCATTTGAACAGCACCTTCGGCATAGAATTGTACACCATGGCCCATTTTGAGTGTTACGCCACTTTCCATAGCGAATGTGTCTTTAGGAGTGATTTCTATGTCGTGAGTCATGGCATAAACACCATTGTTTTCAAGAATGATACCGCAAGTGTCGATTTCGCTAAGTGACTTGAGGGTATAAGTTGTACCGTTGCCGGGAGAAACAAATTTAGCAGCTTTTTTCTCTGCGAAGATTACTCGACCGAGAGCAGGATTATCAACGATGTGGGTGATAACTTTTTCGATGCTGTCGGGAGTTTGTACGCTTACGTTCCAAGTGTTGCCTTGAGCATAAACAGCGTTTGTACCGTTGTTGTAGATGTCATAGAGTTTGCCATTGTTGCCGTTGTTGACAAATACGTTTTGTCCGGGATTGTAGTCGGGAGCGCTTGGGTTGGCAGTTTTACCGATGTTCACGCTCTTGCCACCGATGACAGTGATACCCCAAAGACCACCTTCGAGACGGTTACCTTTGATATATGCTTCCTGGTTGTATTTGCTGTCATAAAGGCTGATACAGCTACCGCCATTGGCAGGATTGCTTTCGTGGTTGTTGTCGATGATTTGGTTGTCAATGATGCGAACTTTCAAAGGACCGTTAGTAGTGATACCATAGCGGTGGTTGTCCATGTAGTTGCCTTCAATGATAACATTGTTTTTGCCGGGCAAGCCCATCAAGTTAGAAACTGCGATAGCACCAACTTTGAGGCGTTTAGCACCTTTCAATACGTTGTTGCGAATGATAACGTCGTTGTCGCCACCAACAGTGAGGTTGAGTTGGGGTTTGTTTGCGTTTTTGGTGTTATTGTCTTCAAAGTAGCAGTTTTCAACGAGAATACCGTTTGCCATGTTTGAAGCGCCACCGATAGCGGGAACTTCGTTAGCGATGAACTTACAGTTTGTAACCTTGAAGCAAGTGCCGTCTTTAGCGAGAGAAAGGGCGCCAGAAGAAGAGTTCTTACCATTGTTGTACATGAAAGAACAGCTGTCAAGTTCTACATAACTGTCAGTCATCCAAGTGCGAACACCTGCATATTGGAAATGCATGTTCTTGAAATAAACTGTGTCAACAGCAGTGTTAGCCAAATAGAAACCTTTGGGAAGGTCGCCTTCAACGTTGCGAGTTACAGTTGTTGAATCGGCGCAAGAGAAATCGCTTTTGCCTTCGATGCGGAATGTTGTTGTGCCACCCATTTTGAGAGTTACACCATTGTCCATTTTGAACGCATCTTTAGCTGCGATGGTAACGTCTTCGGCCATTACATACACTCCGGGGCTTTCGAGTGTAATGGAGCACGAGTCAATTTCGCTCAATGATTGGAGCGTGAACGTTGTGCCATTACCTGGGGAGGTAAATTTGGCAGCAAATGTCATTGCAGGAATCAATGCAAGTGCGGTGAGTAAAAGTTTTTTCATATTAATTGGTTTTATGTTGGACCTGTTTTGTATTAGGCATTGCGAAAGGGAGGTCCTTTCCTTAAGCTTGTCTTTTGGTTTCATTTTGTTTGCAAAGATAGCGTATTATTATCAATTTGCAAATATTTTGATTGTGAATTTGCTGAAAATGTTATGTTGTGCAAAAAAAAGCAGCCTTGCGGAGGCAAGGCTGCTTGATATCAAGTGTGGAATTGATTACTTGATGAGAACTTTGTGGGCTGAAATGTTGCCATTTGCATCAGCAACAACCACGATGTTTACACCGTTGAGAGCAGAAGCGTCGATTTCGTTGGTGTTTTCAGCGCTTGCAACCAATGTGCCAACCATTGAGTAGATATTGATTGCTGCAGCTTCAACGCCCGATACGCTAACAACTTTGTTTGCTACAGTTACAACAGGTTTGCTTGCGGCAGCCAAAGATTCAACAGCTGAAGAACCATTGCTGTGTTTGAATGTGTAGTGAGCAACACCTTGGTTGGGGAAGAGTACCCAAACATTTACGTTTGTAGCAGTAACTTCAGTGCAGATTGATGAACGGAATGAAGTGTTACGAGTTGCTTTACCAAGACCTGCAGAAGGATATTTGCCGATTTCTGTAGCAGAAGCGAGACCGCTTGTTGCGTCAGCGAGAACAAAAGCACCGTTAGCAAGAGAGTTGGTAGAAGCAGTACCCAAGTTGAGGTATGTAGCAATTGCTGCATATTTTTTGTTGCCGAGTTTGATGTATTTGAAGTCAGAAGCGGCAGAGTTGGGCAATGCATTAGCTTCAATGTATGCACCAGATGCGCTGAAGTGTGTGGGAGCATAGTCTTTGCTATCGATCCAGAATGAACCGTCTTCTTCAACTACGATGTTAGCAGCGGGGCTGGTTGATGCAGAATATTCTGCGCCATCTTTTGTGAGGTTGATAACTGTTGCAGTTGTAGATGCAACGCCGTTTGTTACAGTATAGTAGTAAGCTTTGCTGCCAAATGTAAACCAGATTTTACCGTTGTTCAAGTCACCGCTCACTGACATTGCGTCGCCGATACGAGTAGCTGTTGAAGGACGGTCGGTAGTGTTGAGCAATTCGCGAGGTTCAGAAGAATCGTTATCCCAGATGTAAACTACGAGGGGATTAGCGATGTTTGTTTGGAGGTTACAAGCGATGATTTTGCCACCGAGGTTTTCGATTGCACTGAGAGTGTAAACACCAGTTGCGCAAGCGCTAGTGTTGAGAGTGGCTGTTTGAGCACCTGTGTAAGCGTTGATTACGCGGATTGAAGTTTCGGCCCCGTTGCGGTACACTGTATAGAGTTTGCCATCTTTGAGGGTCATATCTTGGTTAACTTGTGAACCATTTACAACCCAACTTGCAGATTGACCAGATGTTTCAGAGTAGTTCCAAACTTCAGAGAGAGAGCTGATAGTTTCAGTGCCGGGAGTAACAGGAGTTGTTGTGCCGGGGTTTCCGGGTTCGGGTTCTGTTCCGGGATCAGGAGTTGTTGAACCAGCGGGGTCAGTGAGAATAACTTTAGTGGGGAATTCAACACGGTAGCTTGTAGTTGCTTGAATTGCAATGTAGCTTTCGTATGTACCAGCGCCTTTTGTGAAGTTAGTGTTGAGTTTGAGACGGAGTGTACCACCTGTGAGATCATTCCAACCAGAAAGTTTTTCTACTGTGATAGCCGATGTTGCACTATTTACGCTCATGTTTGCGGGAAGGCCAGTACCTGTTACTTTTACATCTTTATAGATGTTAGCAGTTGAACCAACTTCGCCTTCAAGAGTTACGCTTGTGGGGTTACATTTGATACCTACTTCAACGGGAGTTACAGCTCCTGAAGGGATGCCGACTTTGATACTCCAGTAGAAAGTACCGATGTTGGCGCGACCGCTGTTGTAGCCAACCCAGTCGTAAGATGAGTGTTGACCGTCGTTGTCAGCCCATGTAGCATCGTTGTCGTCGCCATAGGGGTCGTGGCAAACGAAAGAACCGTTTCTTGTTACGAAACCGCCAGAAGTTGTGTAAGTACAGTTAGTGCGGAAACCGAGAATCAAGTGACCACCTGAGTCAAGAGCGATACAGAGGGGAGAAGGACGTCCGGCTGCGGCTTCAGTGTCCATCCAGCTCCATGCTGTGCTTGCACTCCAAGTATATGTTTGAGATGTTGCACCGTTGAGAGTGTAGAAAGTACCCATGCGACCGCCACCAGGAGAGTTGCTGCCTGTCCACATGTAGCCATAACCGCCAGGTACATTTGAACAACCATTACCATAAGCCAATTCGTTGAATGTTTTTGTGCCTTTTTGGTTGGTAAATACGGCACTAATAGCGTGTGCATAATATTTAGTTGCGCCGCTATAGCGGTTTTTAGTTGCTTTAGTGGGAAGGAGTTTGAAATATCCGAGGTGCATACAAGCAGTTGTAGGCGCACAAGTTACATAACCGTGTCTAGTACATCCGTTAACTGCAGGAGAGTCATAGATTTGGCTCAAATAAGGGATATCAAGTGCGCCGATTGTACCAGAGGCTGGTATGGGGCTGATTTTAGCCATGGGATTTTCGTTGGGGTCGCTGATGCGTTGACCGAAAACATCTTCTTCGCCAAGTGAGAACACTTGTTGTGCTTTAACTGCTGAGGGGGCGATGTTTGTTGCAAGGTTTTTCACAGCGAGACCGCGCATTTCGCCAGTTTTGTAAGGAACAACGAGTTGGTTGTCGCGAGTGAGGATAGCATCAGTAGGCATGCTTTCTGAAGAAGAAACGAGAGTGATGGCGTTTGAACCGTCAAATTTCACTTTCTTGATTTCTGTAGCACGAACACAAAATTCGTTTTCGCGAATGAGGCTTGTGTAAATCAATTCTTCTGAATTGTTTGCCCAAGTGGGAGCGTCACCGATACCGAGGTCAAATACTTTGTTTGTAGCCAATTCTTGAACGGCGATGCTGCCAGTTGCAATTTGAACAGCCATTTTTGAACCGTCGGGTGACCAGTGAGCACGGTAACCGTCAACTACAGGAGACAAAGTTTTTGCACCTGTTGCGAGGTTGATGATAAACATGCGGCCATCGATGTTGCTATATGCAACTTTTGTTGCGTCGGGCGAAATGTTGGCGATGTTGGTGTAGAAACCAAGGTCAAACGCTTTACGTTCGTTGCCTTTGCGAATGATGAGAGTGTTGCCCATTGTGTAGGCGATAGTACCGTCATTAGCAAATGAGGGTTGACCACATTCCCAAACGTAGTTTTCGAGAACTGTAACAGTACCAGTAGTTACGTCAAGGATAGCAGGAGCTTGTTCTTCAAATTCGTTGAAGCTCTTGAAACCAAGATATTTGCCGTCTTTGCTGAGGTTGGTGTAAAGACCGCAGTTTTGAGCTTTGAGAATTGAAGTGAGCTTGTTGTCTTTGAGAGAGTAGATTTCGGAATAGTGGTTATTGGTAAGGATGATACCATTAGCCGATTCCATTGGGGTACGAAGATAACCCATGTCGCCAATTTCGTAGTTGTCGAGCTGGGCATATCCAGTGGCTGATGTGAGAAGAAGAGCTGCTAAAGCAGATTTCTTCGCGAATGAGAGTAAATTTAATTGCATAATATATTAGATTTAATTAATTGTTTCATGACGAATGCAGTACAAATTCTACCAAGATAGTAATTGTTTGCAAAATTATAAATAAAAGTAAAGCGACATGCTAAAATAACTAAATTTAACAAATGTAAGTATGCAGAGAGTGTGCATTGCTGCATTCTCTCTGCATAAATGGCGCTTTATCGTGTTGTGAGGGCTGTTCCTCTTGTTGAGGTTTGT